>QKEH01000032.1 GCA_003252385.1 Bacteroidota bacterium
GTGTTCTGAAGAACCTATTTCAACCGGGAATGCCTGAGGATCGTTACCAGGATATCCCGGCATTTGCCGAGTACATCGGATGACTTGGTGTTGCATATCCGTAAACTGTAAATGCCACTAGATCAACAGCTCCATCATAATGTCCATAGGGAGGAAAAGTACCGCTATAACTTTCTACCCAGGTCAGGAAGGTGTTGTGGTAGTATATTTTTACATCAGCATGGGTACAACCAGGGGATGTCTCGGCCCAAAGCGTGAAGGTATCCCAGACATGCATCTGAACTGTCCCCGACACGGAAGTGTATGCATCTGTGGAACCGTGGATGGCTCTCATGATGTAAGCGCCAAAGGTGGACGCACTAAAAAGGGTAAGGGTTGCGAATAAGAAAATTAACTTTTTCATAATTAAGTTTGTTAAAAGTGAGTAAATATGTTGTTTTTAGGCTATGTGCTGTGTTTGTGGAATTTGTTAAAATTAATTTTAAATAGAGGATCGTTCGGTTTTAATTTTTCACGAAGCGAATTTATTTTAGTTTAATCAAAAAATATTTTATTGTTTAGTAACAATGTATTTGCTAAAATCAGCAGGGAATATTGAATTCATCTAATGCTTCATGGTTTAATTTCTTCTCTCTTTTTTAAACGTTTAGGCCGCTATTGGTATTGTTCAATTATTATAATACCCAAGTAGCCTTTTACCCTAAAAAAATTCGTGTTTTTTTCAGAAAAGGTATGTGCAATTCCAAATGCAAAACTGGTAGTTCTACTTTAACCGATTTATTGTGTTGAATAGCAGTTGTCTATGTCGCATTGCCTTTTCATGTGGCGCTTATTCAATTTCTCCAACATCAGTTCATCGGTCATGTGGCGGTAACACTTAATTCTACTTTGACACATTTATTGTTTTGAATTACAATGATCTATATCGTATTGTCGTTTTAGGTGGCGTTGTTTTAATTGCCTTAGCAATCTTTCTTCCGTCATTTCTTTGTAAAACCTGAAGAGCAGGAAATCCATAATATCCCTTGCCGAAAGGATGGGGGGCTGATTTTGATTGAACAATTTCTCTTTGAGGATGATACACCCAACCATCGTGTTCAGGGCGATTTGGTGATGCCATGGCAACCACTTGCGTGTTTGGAACTGGTCCATTCCCAGGATTTGTTTCTGTTCCTTGAAACTCGGCTCGACAAAGAACCTCTGTGCCTGCATGTAAGCGATGGCTTGTTCGGTGTACTGGCCCAATGGCGCATTGGTAAAGGAGTATTTGGTTTCTTCCCCGTTCTTGGTTTTTCGTTTTGAGACAACCAGCAGCCGGTTTTCGACCGCATTTGTATTTTTGTCCCAAACGTACACAGTTCTGAAATGGAACAGCTCTTTCAGGATGCTTTTGTCCGAATCCCTGATATTGATGGCTTTCCAGTCGGATGGGCTTAATGAGTTAATGTTTTTGCATGCAGTGGTATGGTCGCTGCTGGCTTTTACCTTCTTGGGAGAAGGGCCTTTGGCTGATTTCCGCCCGGGGATGGCCAATTCGGGCTTTTCCAGGAATATTTGCTGGCCGGAGTGGATGTTGAGCATATAGACCAGCCCCATGTTGTCGATTTCGCGGGCAAAAGCGGCATCATTCCCGTACAGCCAGTCAGCTCCGACGTAATCAAAGGCAATGCCCATCGAGAGCTGGTGCTTTATGATGTCGGCCGCGAGTTCCTGTTTGGTTTTAAAAACCCTTTCTTCCATGGGGATAGCTGCTTCATCGCATCGTTTGCCATCATTTGTCCACGAAACAGGCAGGTACAAGCGACAATCTGCTAACGATACATTTTTACCATTGCACAGGCTGCCATAAACCGCGACTTGCGAATTGGCCGTTTTGCCCACATTCCCATGCTTTTGTTTCCTTTCTTTTCCCATCCGCTTTCATCTATCAACAACCCTGTTCGTGTTTGTTTGGGCAATGATTGGGAAACATCTTTTGCCACTTTGTCCATCACCGAACGGGCATCCCAGTTGGAATCGCTGATAAAATGGTGCAGGGTGCGATAAGCCGAATCGAGCTTTTCGATGATTCGTTCTATGTTGTTTAATTCACTGGTCACTATCCCTTCAATATAAAGCCGTGCTTTATCGGAGCTTGACTTGGTTTTGTTTTTGAAAAAGATATGATAATCTGATATATAAGCACATAGACGCTCGGAAGCGTCAATCAGTGTTTTACCATAATTTTGATTTTTATTTATTCGATCTGTAACTGCCCGTTAACCATTGCAAAATCCGTTTTGGCTGTTTTATGGTGCTAATAAGCTATCAATCAGAATTATGGTCGAATTTATCGGCTAAAAATTAGGTTTTTTTTAAGCTGTCAAAGTAGAATTAATCCCTAATGGGAATTGTTGGATTTTCGCTTTACTCCCTTCTGGGTTGGGGTGAATAAAGCAGAAAATCGGAACAATTTTAATCGGTTAAAGTAGAATTGACAGGCAATTTTTTATTGGCAATAATAAAAAAAATAGTAGTTTTGCAGCAAGAATAATGGGTTATGATTACAAACAGCATACATCGTTATGATTACAAACAGCATACATCTTCATCATCATCGTATCGCAACGCGGTAGAAGAAGCAGTGTGCCAAATCGGATTATAAAATACAAGGTTTGCAATTGCTGCAAGCCTTTTTTTGTTTTTAACAATGCATAACATGGAGAAGTTACGAATTGCAATTCAAAAGTCGGGGCGCCTGAGCGAAAAGTCGCTGGCCTTATTGGAAGAATGTGACATTAGTTTTAATCAGGGAAAAAGATTGCTGTTGGCGCAGTCGTCCGATTTCCCGGTGGAGGTTCTCTTCCTTCGCGACGACGATATCCCTCAATATGTAGCTGATGGGGTGGCAGATATTGGTATAGTTGGAGAAAACGAGGTGTTGGAACGAAACCGGAACGTGGATCTGGTAAAACGTCTGGGTTTTGCCAAATGCCGCATTTCGCTGGCTATTCCTCAGGACGAGGAATACCCGGGGCCGCAGTATTTCAATGGAAAGCGTATAGCTACCTCATATCCCGTTATTTTGCAGAACTACCTGAATGAGCAGGGCGTGAATGCGGAGATTGAACAAATCAGTGGTTCGGTGGAAATTGCACCCAGCATCGGGTTGGCACAGGCTATTTTCGACATTGTAAGCAGTGGCGGAACCCTGGTGAGCAACCGCCTGAAGGAGGTGGAAATTGTAACCCATTCGGAAGCGGTTATCGTTGGTACTCCGGGTTTAAGTGCTGCCAAACAAAAGATTTTAAACGATCTCCTGTTCCGCATCGAAACTGTACAGCGTTCCAAGGGGAATAAATACATATTGCTCAATGCACCCAATGACAAACTGGAAAAAATAATAGAGCTATTGCCCGGTATTAAAAGCCCTACCGTGATGCCGCTCTACCAGGAAGGCTGGAGTTCGCTGCATTCGGTGGTCAACGAAAAAGAGTTCTGGGCTGTGGCCGACCGGCTGAAAGCCAATGGTGCTGAAGGTATACTTGCCATACCCATCGAAAAGATGATAAATTAACAAGGGCTTACCATAAAAGTATGAAAACAATACGCTATCCGGAAAAGGAATTATGGCCGCAGTTGCTGGCCCGGCCGGTGTTCGAAACCCAGTCATTAGACGAGCGGGTGAAAGGGGTACTGGACGAGGTAAAAGCCAGAGGCGATGTCGCACTGAAGGAGTTTACCCTGAAGTTTGACGGGGTACAAGTGGATCAGCTACAAGTTGGCGATGAGGAAATTCAACAGGCCTCCCGGCAAATCAGCCCTCAACTTAAAGACGCCATTACTCTGGCTATTGATACGATAACCCGGTTTCACGAAGCACAAAAACACCAAACGGTGGTCGTGGAAACGGCACCGGGTGTCACCTGCTGGCAAAAAGCCGTTCCCATTGACACGGTTGGGCTGTATATTCCCGGAGGCACGGCGCCGCTTTTTAGTACGGTGCTTATGCTGGCCATACCGGCTCGTATTGCCGGTTGTAAGGAAGTGGTATTGAGTTCGCCTCCCGGTAAGGATGGAGCCTTGCATCCGGCCATTGTGTATGCAGCTCAGGCAGCCGGAGTGAATAAAATATTTAAGGTGGGCGGAGCCCAGGCCATTGCAGCCATGGCATTTGGTACGGCCAGTATTCCCAAAGTGAATAAAATATTTGGGCCAGGCAACCAGTACGTTACCGCTGCCAAACAACTGGTATCGCGTGGCGATGTGGCCATTGACCTGCCTGCCGGGCCCTCAGAAGTGGCCGTATTGGCCGATGATTCATCGAATCCGGTTTTTCTGGCTTCCGATTTGTTGTCGCAGGCAGAGCACGGCCCCGACAGCCAGGTGGTGCTTTTTTCCACTTCCGAGAACATGATTGACCGAACCATGGAAGAGTTGCGCAAACAACTGGAGGTGCTGCCCCGCAAAGAGTATGCTGCCAAATCGCTGGATCACAGCAAATGCATTCTGGTCCGCAACTACGATGAACTGATGGACATGGTAAATGCGTATGCCCCCGAACACCTGATTATTTCAACCTCCAATGCCGAACAACTGGCGGAGAAGGTGACCCATGCCGGCTCGGTATTTATTGGAGAATACACTCCCGAAAGTGCCGGCGATTATGCATCGGGAACTAATCATACGCTGCCCACCAATGGCTATGCCAGGGTGTACAGCGGGGTCAACCTCGATTCGTTCAATAAGAAAATAACGTTCCAAAAAATTACCAAAGAAGGCTTGCAGCAAATTGGCCCAGCCATTGAAGTGATGGCTTCAGCCGAAGAACTTATTGCTCACAAGCGCGCAGTAAGCCTTCGCATTCAGAAATAAGACTATGTCATACGTTGATAAACTTTTACGAGATTCCATTCGGAATTTGGTGCCCTATTCATCGGCTCGCGATGAATTTTCCGGCGAAGATGCGGTATTTCTCGATGCCAACGAGAACCCCTATAACTCGGGGTTTAACCGATACCCCGATCCGCAGCAGTTAAAGTTGAAAGTTCAATTGGGGCGGCTTAAGCAGGTCCATCACGAGAATATCTTTTTGGGCAACGGCAGCGATGAAGCCATTGACTTGCTGTTCAGGGCTTTCTGCGAACCCTGCGAAGACAATGTGGTGAGCATCAAACCTACCTATGGCATGTATAAGGTGTGCGCCGATATCAACCATGTTGAATATCGCGAAAGTTTGTTAACGCCTGACTTTCAGATTGATGTTGAGGGTTTGTTGCAGCTGGTGGATGAAAATACCAAGCTGGTGTTTTTGTGCTCGCCGAATAACCCAACGGCCAATAACCTGTGTGTAGCCGACATGAAAGCCATTTTAGAGCGGGTAGAGGGGCTGGTTGTAATTGATGAAGCCTACATTGATTTTACCAATCAAACCAGCTTTTTAGCAGAGTTGGTCAATTACCCCAACCTGGTGGTGCTTCAAACACTCAGTAAAGCCTGGGGGCTGGCAGGTATCCGACTGGGAATGGCTATGGCATCGCGCGAAATTATCCGGGTGATGAACCGGATTAAGTATCCGTACAACGTAAATGTTCTGACACAGCGTCAGGCAATGGAACGGCTCGCGCAACCGGAGTCCAAAAACGCACAGGTTCAGGAACTGCTGGCAGAACGCGAACGTCTTCGGGTGGCACTTTCTGCTCTTGAGGGGGTAATCGAAGTTTTACCTTCCGATGCCAATTTTCTGATGACTCGCTTTCGGGATGCAGCAGGCGTGTTTCAATACCTCACCGCACAAGGCATTATTGTTCGCGACCGGTCGAAAGTGGCTCGTTGCGAGTCGTGCCTGCGCATTACCATAGGAACTCCTGACGAAAATTCCCAGCTGTTGAAAGCCTTGCACAATTTCAATCGGCTATAAACACGAAATACCCTATATTTGAGCCGGCAAGGTAACGGCATGCCGGAACTGCCTGCCGAATTACAGACTAAGCACCCCAAACAGGAAAATGGGCAAACGAGTACTTTTTATTGATCGAGACGGAACCCTGATTAAGGAACCCGTGGATACCGAGCAGGTCGATGCTCTGGAAAAACTGGAGTATGTGCCCGGTGTTTTTCGGGCTATGCAGCTCATTGCTTCTACCTTCGACTACGAACTGGTGATGGTTACCAATCAGGATGGTTTGGGCACGGATTCCTTTCCGGAAGCCGACTTCTGGCCGGTTCAGAACAGCATGCTTACCGCTTTTAAAAACGAAGGCATTTTGTTTAGCGAAGTGCTGATCGACCGCTCCTTTCCGCACGAACAGGCTCCTACCCGAAAACCGGCTACCGGAATGCTCACCAGCTACCTGCAGGGTAACTACGATCTGGAGCATTCATACGTTATTGGCGACCGGCTCACCGATATCGAACTGGCCAAAAACCTGGGAGCCAAAGGTATTTTGCTGTCGGGGCGGGTTACGGGAGAAGCGCTTGCGGCGGCTGGTTTAACCGGTAGCTGTGTTCTGCATACCTCGGAGTGGATTAAAGTATACGAATTTCTGCTTGCCGGAAACCGCAGCTATACGGTGGAACGGATTACTTCGGAGACCCGGATTACTGTGGCGCTGGATTTGGATCGGGGGATACCCGGTTCCATTAAAACCGGACTGGGCTTTTTTGATCATATGCTCGACCAGATCGCCCGTCATGCAGGGATCAGTCTGCAAATTAGCGTGAAGGGCGATTTGGAAGTGGACGAACACCATACTATTGAAGATACGGCATTGGCTCTGGGGGAAGCCTTCCGTCAGGCATTGAGCGACAAGCGGGGCATGGAACGTTACGGGTATGCTTTACCCATGGACGAGAGCATGGCTCAGGTGTTGATCGATTTCGGCGGACGTCCCTGGTTGGTTTGGGATGCCACTTTTCAGCGAGAGAAGGTGGGCGACATGCCAACCGAAATGTTTATGCATTTTTTTAAATCCTTTTCCGATGCGGCACGTTGCAATCTGAATATTAAAGCCGAAGGAGAAAACGAACATCATAAAATAGAAGGAATTTTTAAAGCATTGGCCCGGGCTATTAAAATGGCCATCCGGCGCGATGTATTTAACTACGAACTTCCTTCAACCAAAGGCGTACTGTAATATGGTAGAAAAAATCAAAGAAACAGCAATACTCCTGATGTACTGTGCCGACCGGCGTGGGCTGGTGGTGCACGTTACGGAATTTATTGACAACAACAACGGAAACGTTGTCAGCCTTGATGAACACGTCGATCGTGAAGCCAATATCTTTTTTATGCGGATAGAATGGGAACTCGATGGTTTCCTTATTCCTAAGGAGAAAATTGGTGAATATTTCGACATACAAATAGCCGCCAAATTCAGCATGACTTGGAATGTGTATTTCAGTGGCGATCGTCCCCGGATGGCACTTTTTGTTTCCAAAATGTCGCATTGCCTCTACGATATCCTTTCCCGGTATCATTCCGGTGAGTGGGAGGTGGATATTCCTCTGATTGTGAGCAACCATCCTACCCTGGAGCCGGTAGCCAAACAGTTTGGTATTCCTTTTTATCACTTCCCGATAGGAAAAGATAACAAGGCCGAACAGGAGCAGGCCGAACAAGAGTTGCTCCGGAAGCATAAAATAGACTTTGTGGTGCTGGCTCGCTACATGCAAATTATCAGCGAAGATTTTATTATGGCGTATCCCAATAAAATAATCAATATCCATCATTCCTTTCTGCCGGCTTTTCCCGGGGCAAAACCATACCATTCGGCTTACGAGCGGGGGGTGAAAATTATTGGAGCCACCAGTCATTACGTAACTGCCGACCTGGATGCCGGCCCGATAATCGATCAGGATGTTACCCGAATTACGCACAGCGATCCGGTGGAGAAGCTGGTTATGAAAGGACGCGACGTGGAAAAGCTGGTGCTTTCCCGTGCCATTCTCATGCACCTGCAGCGGCGAACCCTGGTCTATAACAACCGAACCATTGTATTTGGCTAGAAGAAAAACACGTACTGCAAATGAACCTGGTAATTATTAAATACAATGCCGGTAACATCATGTCGGTGGAATATGCCCTGGAACGGTTGGGTATACAGGCTGAAGTTACCAACGATAAAACAAAGATCCAGTCGGCCGATAAGGTGATTTTTCCCGGAGTGGGAGAGGCCAGTACGACCATGGCCTACTTGAAGGAGCAAAAACTGGATGTACTGATAAAAGACCTGAAACAGCCCGTACTGGGAATCTGTCTGGGCATGCAGCTGATGTGCAGGCACAGCGAAGAAAACGATGTAGAGTGCATGGGCATCTTTAACGAGCGGGTTCAACGTTTCAATCCTCAACCCGGAAACGAAGCCATATATAAAGTTCCCCATATGGGATGGAATACCATTACTGGTCTGAATTCGCCCTTGTTTGATCTCTCCCTGGAGAAACAGTACGTGTATTTTGTGCACAGCTACTTTGTGGAGCTGGGGCAGCATACGGCTGCAACCACCGATTACATTCAGCCCTTTAGCGCTGCCATGCACAAGGATAACTTTTATGCCACGCAGTTTCACCCGGAGAAAAGCGGATCAGTGGGAGCGGCCATTCTAAAAAATTTTATAGAAAAATGTTAACTATTATTCCGGCCATTGACCTGATCGACGGCAAGTGCGTGCGCTTGTCGAAAGGCGATTACAACCTGAAAAAAGTATATAATGAGAACCCGTTGGAGGTTGCCCGGTCGTTCGAAGATCATGGCATGAAGCGTCTGCATCTGGTGGATCTTGATGGTGCCAAGGCTAAGCATGTGGTCAATTGGAAAGTGCTGGAACAAATAGCTTCCAAAACCCGGCTTACCATCGACTTTGGCGGAGGGATAAAAACCAACGACGACATGAACATTGTGTTCAACAGTGGCGCAAAAATGGCTACGGTGGGCAGTGTAGCGGTAAATAACCGCGATTTGTTTTATTCGTGGATGGTGAAATACGGCGCCGACAAAATTATTCTGGGAGCCGATGTGAACCAAAAAAAGATTGCCATATCGGGCTGGCTGGAAGTAACTGAGATTGGTATTGAAGAGTTTTTGGCCGACTATCTGAGCATAGGGTTGAAGCACACGCTTTGTACCGATATCAGCAAAGATGGTATGTTGGAAGGCACGTCCATTGATTTGTACCGGGAATTGCTGGAACAGTTTCCGGCCATGGGCTTGATTGCCAGTGGAGGCATAACCCATATCGATGAGTTGTATAAACTCGAGGAAATCGGAGCAAGCGGAGCCATTATTGGTAAAGCCATCTACGAAGGGCGTATTACCCTGGACGACTTGGAGCGTTACATTCGTAGTTAACACTTCACCTTGCAGGGTTCCGGAATAGCTACACCCGAATGCCAATTACCAGAATATCATCAATTTGTTCGTGCTGATGCATCCACTCTGTAATGGTGTTGTCCAATATTTCTTTTTGCCGGTTCATGGGTAATGGGCTTACTTCGCAGAGCAGATTGCGCAGGTTGGCCGATTTGAACTTCTTACCCTCGGGGCCGCCAAATTGGTCGGCATACCCATCGGAAAACATATACAAACAATCACCAGTTTGTACTTCAATGTCTTGTGAAGCAAAGGGAGCCATTTCGCCAAAATGAAAGCCTACGGGCATTTTGTCGGCTTTATAAACCGTGGCTTCCTGTTGTCGTACATGGATCAGAGGGTTGTAAGCTCCGGCAAACTGGGCTTTAGAGGCAGTTTTATCCAGAATTACCATCGACAGATCCATGCCATCCTTTGCTTCTCCTTCTTCGCCAGTCTGCCGAAGGGTTTGTGTAAGGTGTTCCCGAAGTAAATCGAGAATACGGTTGGCCGGAGGAAGGATTTTTCCGGAAGCTATTTCATTCAATATACTTACACCCAGCATACTCATAAATGCCCCGGGAACGCCATGACCTGTACAATCGGCTGCAACCACCACAATTTTGTCGGGGTGGTTATGCACCCAGTAGAAATCGCCGCTAACAATATCGCGCGGTTTAAAGAGGATGAAATAGTCGGACAGAATCTCGGCCACCAGCGTGTCGCGTGGCAATACGGCCTGCTGAATTTTTTCGGCATAGTGAATGCTGTCGGTTATCTCCTTTTTCTGCAGCGCTATCTGGTCGCGTTGTTTCTCAATTTCCTGGGTACGTTCTTTTACTTTTTGGGTGAGCAGAATTTTGTCGGCTTTTAACTTACGCACCCGCAGGTACATCACCAGCCATACGAGTCCCATTCCCAGCAACACTTCCAAAATATAAAATCCGAGGGTTTTCCAGAATGGTGGCCGTATTTCAAAACTGAAGCTGGCGGGTTGGGTAGTCCATACCCCGTCGCAGTTGGCTGCTAACACTTTGAAGGTATATTTTCCATGAGGAAGTTTTCGGTACGGTGGGGTACTGATTTCAGGGGTTATTTCGGACCAATCGGCATCATAACCTTCCAGTATGTACTTGTATCGGTTCTTTTCCACAATGGTATAATGGAGCCCCACATAGTGGAACACCAGATTGTTTTGATTGTATTTTAGGGTAAGTCCCACCGGCAGATTGGTTTCCTGGCTCATGCTGTCCGCCAGGTTGCGGATAGGTACCGAATCGCCGTACAATTGAATATCGGTGATGTAAACCAGCGGGGGATCGGTATAGGTATAATCGTTATCGGGCAGGTAGCGCATGGCACCGTCGACCGTTCCAAACCAGATTTCGCCGTTTTTACCCAAACTGACTGCTCCCATATAGGTTTCGATAGGGATAAAACCTTCGGCTCGTCCATAGGGAGTGAAGGTTTTGGCAGCGGGGTTGAACTTGTCCAGTCCCTTGTTATGGCCTATCCAAATATTGTGTTTCTTATCCTCGGTAATTAGTAGGGTTAAACCCGAGGTAAGGCCTTCTTTCACACCATAACTCTGGCAGTGAAGTTGCCAGCCGGGGTCGACTGTGGCTTTGGCAATGCCGTTGTCGGTGGCAATCCATGCGTTCCATGCGGTATCGAAGGCTATATCGTTGCAGAAATTGTCGGGCAGGCCATCCTGGGTGGTGAAGTTGTGAAATTCGGTGCCATCGTACACTGCCAGTCCGTTGGCTGACCCGCACCACAGGTTACCCGATGAATCGGCTGCCAGGCTGTACAAACTGTTAAACTGGGTGTCCGGATTTTTTAGTAGCCGGTAATCGGTGTGGTTTTTTACAATTAAACCGTGTTCGGTGGCGGCGTAGAGTTGCTCTCTAACCCAAGCCAGATCGAAGGCCGATGACGGGTAATTACGGGTATACATAGCTTCCGGGAAACTGGCTTTCAGCTGCCCCTTGTCGTTTATGCTGGCCATACCTCCGGTTAAGCCCATGTAGGTTGTTTGCTTATTTTGATGAAGGATTGAATAGACGGCAGTTGCTGTACCAGACTGATTGGCAATGGTATGCTGTTGAACTGTTAAATCGGGCAGGATGCAGTTGTACCCGCCGTACGAGCCCAGGAAAACGGTATTTTCCGACCATTCTATACTGATAATGTTGTTATCGTTATGGAGCAGGTTGGTGTTGTATTGTTGAAAAATGGTTTTACCATACATCGAAATTCCATTCCAGGTGGCTATCCAGATATTCCCGTTACGATCTTCAAACAACTTATTGGGTTTGTCGAAAACCAGGTTGTTGCTTTCATCGATAAATTCCAGCTCGTCGTGACGGATCATTGCCACACCCTTACTCACTGTTTTAATCCAGATTCTGCCGTTTTTATCGCAGAGTAGGGCATGCGCCAGGAAATCTTTTTTAGGATCGGTCCAGCATTTTTGGAGGGTATGGTTGGCAATACGATAAATACATCCCCTGTCGGTTCCTGCATACACCAGCCCTGGTTGGGTTACGCAGAGGGAATACACCTCATGGGTATGTAAACCATTGGATTGGTTATAAAAACGTATTTTTTCATCGCGGTCAATGTTTACAACGCCTTTGTTTTGGGTGGCCAGCCAATAGGACCCGGGCTGGTCCTCGGCCATGTCGTACACCAGCAAATAGCCCAGCTTTTCGGGAAGATAGGGTAGAAATGCGGAATCGGCATAGTAGAACAGACCATCTAGGGAGCTGAGAAAAACGGTACCGTTGGCTGCAACAAAATAATCCAGTATCTGATTTTTGAACGGGCTGTTCTGATGCGTATAGTTGTCTACGGAGTTTGTTCCTATCACAGAGATGCCTTCCTTGCAAATACACCAGATTTTTTCTAGTTTATCCTGAAACAGAAAAAGAATATTATTGGAAACCAGTTTTGACTCCGGAATTGTAATGCTTTGGCCGTTACCGGATAGTATGGCCAGACCGTTGTTTTTGGTACCCATCCATACCTTGCCTTCGTGGTCAATGAAGATATCCTTCACCGTATTTCCAGGTAAGCCCGAGTTTACATCGTAAGTAATAAAATGGTACCCGTCGAAACGAACCGCTCCCGCCTGAGTCCCAAACCACAGGTAGCCCTGTTGATCCTGTTCAATGTCGTAAACCACATTGGAGGGCAATCCGTTTTTTACCGTATAGTTGGTGAATGGTATTTTTTGAGCCATTAGGCTCAGCGATACCAGCAGACCGGTAAGTATTGACAGTAGTCGGGAATGCATGCGGTAAAGATAGCGAATGCTATGAGAATTGGAGCAGGGGCTGTTAGAAAGGAAGTACTTAGTACCTAGTAGTCTGTACAGAGACAGAGAGTACTCCGTGTCCCTTTGCCTTGAAAACACCTCCCTTTAGTGTAGAGCCAGACTTTGGTCGTCGGTGTAATTAAACAGGTCGTAATTGGGCCATTCATTTACCGAACGCAGGGCAGAAAACATGACCCGCGAAAGCTCGTTATGGATGCGTTTACGGTGCTCGTTGGTGGTGTTGAGCAGAACCACCCAGTTGGTTTCATCGGCGTGGCGCATAATAAGGGCGGTGGTTCCGGTAAGGGTGCCGGTGCGCCACCAGGTTCCGTAACCGTCACCTCCACGCCAGCCAATAAGTTTTTGGGTATGCCTGCGGGTATTGGTCATAAAATCGATGGTGCTCCTGGACAATATGTCGGGTCGGCTGTCGAAACCATCAATGGCCACCATAAGCTTGGCCAGCTCCGGAGCGGATGCCACCCATCCACCGGCAGCGCCCAGTAATTCTACATTGTTACCCCCATATTCGGGAGGAACCTTGTCGCCGGAGCCGTTGTAAGACCAAACCAGCGCGTTGTCTTCCAATTCGTAGTAACGCACTTCGTTGGACAGGCGTTCATCGTAAAAGCTTTTGCCAATATGCATGTCATAGATACCCAATGGGTGTAAAATGGCAAACTGAACGTAATCTTCGTAGCGCATTCCGGTTACCTCTTCAATTACCCGGCCAAGAATGCAATACCCTAAATTGGAATAGCTGTAAGTAGTGCCCGGGGCATAATCCAGCGGATGTTCGAGGGTATAGGTCAGAATGTGGTCCATGGTGGCGGGTGCGGCAACTCCCAACTCCTTAGCCACCTCGAGGGAATTTAAAACGGGGTCACCTTTCTTCCCATTCCAGCCTGCGGTGTGGTTTAACAACTGGTAAAGGGTAATTTGCTCGAACCGTTGGTCGGAGTACGTGCGGTACTGTTCCTGGTTCAGAATGCCATTTGGGCCAAAAACGGGTTGATCCACCTTCAACTTTTCATCTTCCACCAGTTTCATAATGGCAACTGCCGTAATTAATTTCGATACACTGGCTATTCGGAACAGGTTTCTGGGTATTACCGGATCGGCAAGTTCCTGGTCAGAAAAGCCATATCCTTTGGTATAAACCAGTCGTCCATGGCGGGTAACAGCTACCGAGGCTCCCACAATGTCATTGTTCTCCATAAAACTAACCACCATACTATCAAAGTGCTCAATGCCCTGAATATTCGAAATGCTGTTGCTGAGCTTAAATGAAAGCGGAACCGATCCCGGGCCAATATAGTTGCTGCTGCTTTCCTGTTCGTATGAGAAGGTGAGCGCAATTTCGCCTAAAAAGATGACCAAGAATAGCAGGCCGGTAATGACAATCTTAATGGGTTTTCGTCTCATAATTTCAGTTTCTCTGGTATGAAGCCTGAAAAGTCTTATTCAAGCACATTTCGGTACCAGCCGATAAACGATGTTAGTACCAATTGCTTGTTTTTATTCGATGCTAAAGTGTTTGATTATTGAACTGGTTTTTCATGGCATTCGTGTAGTTTGGTGTTTCGGACACTACGCGCTGAAATGCTCAAGGAACTAAAATCCAGTAAGTTTGGGGTTTATGTAATGTATAAACGCTTTGGTTTTTCGGCATCAAAAGTACTCTAAATTTGGTATTGATGGAAGGTTTTTTTTTAAACACGGGCATTTTGGTTGTAAATACGTTGTTTCTTTCCATAAACTGCATTCGGATAGTGGTCGGATTTTGCGGTTTGGAATTCAACAGGTTGTGTTTTTACTAATTTGCCTTCCTTTTCAACAAAAGGGCAAACCACTTGTTTAGGTTGAAAAGAAAAGCCATGAAACGTTTCGTAGGTTTTTTACTAATTAGTTTAGTGCTATCGTGCACTACCAGCAGTCAGGAGGGGATTGATAATCAAAACGAAAAGGACATGCCAACACAATCGAAAGCAAAAAGCGATGCCGATTGGAAACAACAATTGAGCGATGCGGAGTACCGGGTACTTCGACAGTGCGGAACGGAAGCTCCCGGAAGCGGTCAGTACTACCATTTTTATGAGGAAGGGGTGTACCGTTGTGCTGCCTGCGGAAGCGAATTGTTTGGTTCGGAGAAGAAGTATGACTCCGGATCGGGGTGGCCCAGCTTTTGGGATGTGCTGTCCGATACCAGCGTGGTGAAATTACAGGATACCAGTCACGGAATGCATCGTGTAGAAGTACGCTGTGCCCACTGTGGCGGGCATTTAGGGCATGTGTTTACCGACGGGCCGGCTCCCACTTTCAAGCGGTATTGTATCAATTCGGTAGCACTGAAATTTGTGCCTGCCCAAAAATAGTCAGATATCTTACTATCAGCTTAATGGACTCCCAGGTGAGCTGAATTTCCAAACTATTTAGATTTAATTTAAAAAGGAATGCTTCCGGAATATGTAAGCCCTGGTTGTTTTGTGTGAATGGGAAAGCAATTATCTTTGACACGGAAACACAGATAACGAGTTAACCAATAAATTTTCAGTATATGCTTTGTAATTGTAACGCGTACACCCACGAAGAAATCGAGGAAATGATCAAGAATGGCAACTATGCCACCCTGGAAGATTTTCAGGATGACACTGCAGTAGGTACTGTGTGTGGCGGTTGTTTGCCAACTGTAGAGGAAATATGGGATAAGGTTAAAAACAATTAACCTCTGTCGCTCATAATACTCCGAAGCCTCTGACTACGTGCAGGGGCTTTTTTTATTTAGGGCAGAGTGGTATTTCGCCAAAGTAACGAGCTATCGCCATAACTTAAAAAGCGGAAATCGTTTTGCAGTGCATACCGGTAAAGAGCTTTCCAGTCATCGCCGATAAAGGCGGCTACCAGCAGCAGCAGCGTACTTTCGGGTTGATGGAAATTGGTGATCAGGCCATTGACCACTTGAAAGCGGTATCCGGGTACAATCATAATTCCGGTACTGGCTGAGAAGTTCAAGAGCCCGTACCGATTCATCAACTTTTCAAAATCGCCGAACACATCGCGGTACGAAGGCAGCTCGTGGATGCTTCGGTAGGCCCATTGACTCAGGTGCGTAACGGGCTTTTCGGCACGTACCGAAAGCAGTGCCAGCCAGTAGAGGCTTTCCAGACTACGCAGGCTGGTGGTTCCTGTGGCAATAACCAAACCCTGGTGCCGGGCCAGTCGAGAAATTACTTCGCGCGATACGGTGAAAAATTCATGGTGCATTTCGTGTTCCAGCGCATTAGTACTTTTCAC
>QKEH01000003.1 GCA_003252385.1 Bacteroidota bacterium
GATGGAGTATGAGCAACATGCCAGTGATGTTTTCCAAGGGTGTATTTCCCATTATCTCGAATTTTAAATCGTAATGCCTCGCGGCCTTTCTAGTCCATTAGACAGGCAGTTATACCTAAGTTAGTGCAACTTGCAGACAATCGCACTTTTTATCCCTAAAAAGAATCTCTTGAACACTCGGATGGGTAAAGAATAGCAGATACCGGGTACTCAGCACACGGTAATCAATAGACTGCACTAAGTAGACGGACTGAGCGTGTCTTTTCCCTCCTTGTTGTGCTTTAACTTTGCCTTGCAAACTTCTGTTCCCTACAGCAGCTTGAATTGATTCAGGTCGCTGATTAACGAGGAATCAACCATGGTTTTGGTTTCCATGTCGTATGTCAAAGAATGGTAGCCTCTGAAAAACACCACTTTGGAAGTATTCCTTATAGTTACGGCAGCAGTGATCCATTCCGTCCACATTCCCGGCCAATCGTATTCAATCTTTCGCGGATAGCCCGGTTCCACCTTCAACGTTTCGGTATTGTAAATAAGGTATTCATTCCCTTTAATAAAGTAAATACTTTTATTGGCTGCATAATAAAAAGCGGAACTTATGCCATCTTCCCACACCCCAAACCAATTCGCCGCAATCGATTTAGGATATCCTTCAACCATCTGGTCGGTTACTGTATTCCATTCAACATATTCATTGCCCTTGAAGAAATACAGGGCATTACGGGATGGCCATTCCACTGCAGCATCCAAATCTGTAAACCAGGGGTTGTCCTTCCAATATTCGAGGCGTCGAAAAGCCGAGTCGGCATAGGTGTTTTTGGTATAGTCGAATTCAGCATATTGCCAGTTCCAATAAAGACAGATAGCATCGTAACGATCGTAGTTCACGGCAGCCTCTATTTTGGGCACGCCGTCTAAACTATCCATCAGATTGTGCCAGTGCCAGGCAGTATCCTGTGCCGAAACATCAGCATAGCTCAGGTAACTTTTTTCCTCCCTGACCCGTGCAATGAAGGGAACCAAAAAGGCCAATACGATCATAAGAATAAAGAACCACATGGCCACGGTAAGGGTTCGTGCCAACCAGCTTTTTCCAGACATTCTGTGAGCCATAAAGCCTCCTCGTCGGGCAATGCCCAGTTGCTTCATCAGGGACTTAATATCCTCCTCCTTATATTTCCGGGTAATTTCATACGCATTACGGTAATGGAGATCCCGAATAGTTTCCGGTAGCTGATCGGCAGCAGGCATAACACTATCGAAAAGCACGGGAATCACCGTAACTTCTTCCCGTCTCAAGGCTGCTTCTATCTCGCGTCGCACGTAATCGTTGCCGGAAAACAGGCGTGCCTTGTTTTCTTCTGACAGCCAATTGGGCCCGATGGCAACCAAACAAACGGTACACCTGCCCACCGCCTCATCAATAGCTTTCTCAAAATCTTGCCCAACCCCAATTGATTCTACATCTTTAAAAACACAACTTTTCCGGACATGTTTGATGAGGGTGGCATATAACTCATCTACCTGATACTGTGTATCGTTACGTCGATAACTTATGAATATTTTTTTCTGCATGAATGTACTCTGGTAATTTTGGTACTTCTATTCCGACAAATTCTAGTTTTCTTTCTTATCCTCCATTTTATTGACTACCTGATCCCATTCGGAATTTTCGCTGCTGATCACTGCTTCCACGTGGTTTACCAGGGTTTGAAAAGCTTTCGATTCGGAAGTGTACGGATGGGTATGGGTGAGGAACAGGTATTTATGATGTTTCAGCGTTTCTGAGGTGGTTCGGTAGTGGGTCCATTTCTCCTGAAACTTAAACAACGAAATGGCTCCGGTGAGCAAGGCAATGAGCGAACCAAGCACCCCTGCAATAACCCGTGCAGCGGTATCGGAAAAATCTAAAAAGCCGGATATTACCGGTATGGCTGTTGAAAATGCCAAAATGCAGAATTTTAAAACATAGTAGTACTTTTTATTAAGTGAACTTTTTCTGGAGTACCATTCAATTTGATCCTGAAGTCGTTCCTGCACATATTGTTCAGCCTGTATGCTCATGGTAAAGTATAAAGAATAAGATAAATAAATGTTGAACTGAAACTAATATAGTCAGATTTTAAATGCAAATGGAGTGCACTTATCAACAAGAAGATGTGCAACCGATTATCCAACCTGGCTGCTTTTCATTTTGTCTTTGATATGGAAGATTATGAGATGTGAAATAGTGAGCCCTGAGAAAGAGTTCTAGGGGCATCCTCTCACAGTAATTTTTCACCCTTCAGATTTGATATTTAAGAAGATCCTGAACACTAAGACTAAGATTGCCTTTTCGTATCCTTTTGCTCTTTTACCTTTAAACGAATCTGAGTTGATGAGTGGTGTGAACCGGGTATCTTAGGTACTAACTGATTACACTCCAATCGAACTGGCTGGTGCGCAGGCTTTCTATCATCTTTTTAAGGAGTTGGTTTTTGGGAAGCGCCAGATGGGGATCATCATCCAAAATTTTTTCAGCAATCTGACGGGCATATTGTACCAACTGCCCGTCGCGTACGAGGTTGGCCATTCTCAGGTCGAAAGGCAGCCCGCTTTGCTGGGTGCCCTCTAAATCGCCCGGGCCGCGCAACTGCATATCCACTTCGGAAATTTCGAAGCCATCGTTGGTTTGCACCATAGTTTGCAGACGTTTGCGTCCTTCGTTCGAAATTTTATACCCCGACATCAGGATGCAATAGCTCTGTTCACCCCCCCGGCCTACACGTCCCCGGAGCTGGTGGAGCTGGGAGAGGCCAAAGCGTTCAGCACTTTCAATTACCATGGTGGTGGCATTGGGTACATCTACGCCCACTTCAATAACGGTGGTTGCCACCAGCAACTGCGCTTTACCCTCCTTAAACAGGCGCATGCCGTATTCCTTATCCTCGGTTTTCATTTTACCGTGCACACAGGCTACGGTATACTTGGGTGGAGGGAACAGTTCGGTCAC
Organism: Bacteroidota bacterium; assembly: GCA_003252385.1. Classification (GTDB taxonomy): domain Bacteria; phylum Bacteroidota; class Bacteroidia; order Bacteroidales; family UBA10428; genus UBA10428. The sequence continues at coordinate 2,993 of QKEH01000003.1, forward strand.
CCCGGCATATCCTTCTTCCAGCGCAATGTAGTCGAGTTTTTCCGACTCTTCAATCAGAGGATATACAATGTACACCTGCCGGCCCTGTTCAATTTGTTTGCGCAGAAAACCATACATTGCCAGACGCTTGGATTCGTAGTAGTGCATGGTTTGGATGGGCTTTCGTCCCGGCGGTAGTTCATCAATTACGGACACATCCAGGTCGCCATATAGGGTCATGGCCAGGGTACGCGGAATGGGGGTGGCGGTCATAACCAGTACGTGCGGGGGTTGACTGTTCTTCTTCCACAAGCGGGCACGCTGCGCCACACCAAAGCGATGCTGCTCATCGATCACTACCATGCCCAGGTTGCTAAACTGCACCACTTGTTCAAGCAAGGCGTGGGTGCCAATCAGCAGGTGGATGCTCCCATCCAGCAATCCGCTATGGATGGCCTCCCGGGCTTTCTTCCGGGTACTCCCGGTGAGCAGCTGCAAGTGGACTGGCATATCCTTAAGCATTGTGCTTAGGGTAGTAAAATGCTGACTGGCCAGTATTTCGGTAGGCGCCATCAAACAAGCCTGATAACCGTTATCCAGCGCCAACAACATGCTCATAAGAGCAACCAGGGTTTTGCCACTGCCTACATCGCCTTGTAGGAGCCGGTTCATCTGGCGGCCGCTGCCCGTATCCTGTCGTATCTCCCGGATAACGCGTTTCTGAGCTCCGGTAAGCTCAAACTTCAGGTGGTTCTTGTAAAAATCGTTAAACCGATCGCCTACCGAGGCAAAAACAAAGCCCTTAAACTTTTCGGTGCGGCCTATTTTCTGGCGCAGTATTTTTAGTTGGATACCGAGCAGTTCCTCTAACTTAAGCCGTTGTTGGGCACGCTGAATATCCGCCGTGTCGGCAGGCAGGTGGATTTTTCGGAGGGCACTTTGGAGTGGCAGCAGTTGGAGTTGCTCTACCAGGTAGGCCGGCAGGGTTTCGGATACTTCAAGTTGCTCGTGTAAAAGGATATCCGAAATAAGCTTCTGAAAGGTTTTAGCATTGATGTAATTGGAACGTAACTTTTCGGTGAGGCTGTATTGCGGATAAAGCGAGGCTCCGATTTGATTTTCGAACAGGGCGGCCTTTTCCATCTCGGGGTGCGAAATATTTAACCGACGGCCAAAAAGTACCGGCTTACCAAAAACGATATATTCCACACCCGACTCCATGTTTTTCTCCACCCAGGCAATACCCTGAAACCAAACCAGGTCTATACTGCCCGTGGAATCGGCAAAAGTGGCAATTAGCCGTTGTTTATATTTCTGTCCTTCTTTCCGGAAAGCGGTGATTCGCCCACGCAGCTGAACATGGGTTTGCGAACTGTTGATTTGCGCAATGGAATAGATCTGGCTGCGGTCGATATACCGGAAGGGATAGTGTTGAAGCAAA
>QKEH01000060.1 GCA_003252385.1 Bacteroidota bacterium
ACGAAGGTCTAACAGTAGAGGCTTGCTTTTTCATAGGATAATAGAACAAGCCATGAGTCGTGAACCAATTTTATCAAAGAGTGTCCTTACAAATAAGGTGTCGTAAGGGTTTTAATCATGTGGCAAGAAGTAAATACCCTAGTAATGCTAAAATAACCTCTTAAATACCAATGCTTTATACCTCGTGTTGTGGTGCGTTTTTCATTATTCTAATCAAGATATCTTTTTTACTTTCTCTTTCTTCCTCAATATCATAATCATCTTGTAATCCGAGCCAGAATTTTGCAGTCGTTCCTAAATAAGAAGCTAATCTAAGAGCTGTGTCTGCAGTGATTCTGCGTTTCCCCTTGATTATTTGAGAGATTCTTGTTTGTGGAATGTCTGTATCCTTTGATAATCTATATGCAGTTATTTCAAGGGGACGTAAAAACTCCTCTACTAAAATCTCTCCTGGGTGTATGTTTGCTAATCTGTCCATTTTTAATTCCTCCAACTTTTAGTGATAATCAACAATTTCAACATCGAGTGCACTATTATCAATCCACCTAAATACAATTCTCCATTGGTCATTAATCCTGATACTATAAAATTCAGAACCTTGTAATCTCTCAAGTCTATTGGATGGAGGAATTCTCAAATCAGACCAATTTTGGGAGTTATTAATCATTCTCAATTTTCTCCGTCCAATTTGTTGTATCTCTAATGGTATCTTTTTTACTCGTTCTCCATTCCAAATTTTCTCAGTATCCTTAGACCCAAATGAAACAATCATACTATCCTTTTACATTACTAACGCCAAAGATAATTATTTTGTTTCAGATTATCAAATCATAGTCATCATGTTCGATCGTATGTTCGGTAAGGCACATAGTTTACAAAGTTATAGGCACATGCTTTACACTAAATTTGAACTGAGCCTTATTTGTCTCTTATATCCTTTTCATTAAAGTATCCTATAAATACATCTCTGTAATACACTTTCCACATTCCATTTCCTTGCTCCTCTGCACCTACAGATTTTCCTATCAGTCCTTGTGTCATAAACACCTTCCAGTAGGACTTCCAGCGTATCGATCCATTCTGGGTAACCTGCATTACCTTCATATCCACTGGATATTCCCATTCCCTTATCTTGTCGGGGAATGGCCTTTTTGACTGCTCATGAACTGATGCAGGGGTCTCCATGTCCAGAGCTTCGTGTTTTAGTAGGGTAATAGTGATTTTTTTCTTAATCAGTGGAAGCTTTGAGAGTTAATTTCCTCCATTTTCTCAGAAATTGAGGATTTTAATATTTTCCAGTGATGCTGTATAGTGGCTTCATGCCATTGTTTTTTTGATAGTGTCATATGATACTATCAAAAATAGTCAACAAAGTGACATTAATAAGTAATTTATTGATTAGCAGTCATCTCTTTAATAAAGCCTAACTTAGTTATAAAAGCTAGCACCTCCCTATGCGCCAGCTCAAGGTTGGACAATGCCTCTTTGGAGGGTTCTTCCATAAACTCAAAATGATAGGCTCGGATATGCAGCTGATAACAACGCGGTTTCCTCTGAAATAATTTTTCGCAAACGCCCACTACAAAAGCCGGCTCTACCGCGTGCATGGTAAAATCGGTACGTGGATCGGGTTCTATGGTTTCCAGTAAACAAGACCCGATATTTTTCACGGATGCATCGGCGAAAATCACATAATCAAAATCCGCTATCCGGTCAGCATCTTCAATATTGAGCTGATAACCTTGGTCGGTTTCCACCCAATCCAACCCATGATGGTTAACCCATTTCTCCACCCTTTCTGCCAGCATAACACCCACGGCATCGTCCTGCCGACCCGGGTTTCCATACCCGTACACGAGAACTCGCGGCGCGTTCATTACCTGTTCTTGCGTGTGTGAAGCACTTGTCCGTTTTGCAGTAATGTAAGTTCCAGTGGCATTTGACCCAGTGCATGGGTGGCACAACTGAGACAAGGGTCGTAGGCTCGTATGGCCACCTCCACCGCATTCATCATGCCTTCGGTAATTTCCTTTTTACCGGTCATCAGTTTTCGGGCTACCTGATTCACTGCCTCGTTCATGGGTTGATTGTTATGGGTGGTGGATACAATCAGATTGCATAGGGTAATCTGATCCTGATGATCTACCTTATAATGGTGAAAAAGTGTCCCCCGGGGAGCTTCAATTATTCCTACCCCCTCGTGCTGCCGCGTTCCTTTTACCACTAACTCCCCGCTTAACAAATCGGGATCGTTCAGAAGTTCTTTCATTTTTTCAGCCGCATGTAACACTTCAATTAGTCGGGCCCAATGGGCATGCATGGGCTTATGGCTTAACTTCCCTTTATTGTAGGCCTTAAATTTTTCAAATTCGTGTTGTGCCAGGGGAGTGTCAATAAAATCGGCATTGTTCATCCTCGCCAGCGGACCTACGGTATACCATCCTGCGTCATTGCCCAATTCTTTTAGGTAGGGAAATTTCATATAGCTCCAGTTCCGGACCTCTTCGTCGATGTATTTCAGATAGTTTTGATAATCAATGTCGTGCAGAATGATATTACCCTCCTGATCTTTAGCCCGTAAAACTCCATGGTATAAATCCAGAGCACCATCTTTGCGAACCAGGCTCAGATAACTGGATGGAAACTCGACAAATGCATCAATGATTCCAACATTGTGCTCGTGATAATGATGGAAGAATTCCAGAGCCGCCTGCGACCACTCGATCATCGAGTCAATATTCATGGGCGCTTTCCCGTTCAGAAAATGCTCCTTATCCATTTGACTTAAATGCTTATTGATGCCGCCCGGTATGGCTCCGGTTCCATGAATTTTTTTACCGGCTGTGGCAGCAATAATCTCCTGTCCAAACTTGCGCATCATCACTCCCTGTACAGCCAGATCTTTATTTTCCAGGGCCAATGCCAGTACATTTCGCGATTTGGGATCGGCATCAATGCCAAACAATAAATCGGGGGAAGCCAGATGAAAAAAGTGCAGGGCATGGGACTGAAACATTTGCCCATAATGCATCAAACGACGCATTTTCTCACCGGTGGGGGTAAGTCCGTCACCGGTTCCTGCCCCAACAATTACGTCCATGGCCTTGGCTGCTGCCAAATGGTGACTTACCGGACAAATACCACATAAACGTTGCACCAGCACCGGAGCCTCCCAATAAGGCCTTCCCTGAACGAAACGTTCAAAACCCCGGAATTCAACAATATGCAAACGAGTTTGGGTTACCTGTCCTTCATTGTCCAGATGTATGGTAACTTTTCCGTGGCCTTCCACACGGGTTACGGGTTCGATAGTTATTTTTTGTCCCATGATACAGGTTTAATCGAATTTGACAACTTCGTATGGCAGTTTCATTTCGCCGCCGGTAACCAGAGCAATCAGCGCTTCCCAGATCAAATCGGCTCGGGGAGGGCATCCCGGCAGGTGGTAATCCATCTTAACAATTTCATGGCAGGGATACACTTTATCCAACAGGATGGGAATTTCCGGATCGTTGGGGATTAGCTTCAGTTTATTGTTCTGCACGGTGGGCCCGTTCAGGTAGGCTTCCTCCAGGCATTCTCGCAAGGGGATTCCATTGCGCATGGCCGGAAGCCCTCCCATTATAGCGCATTCGCCCACGGAGACCAGTATCTTACAATGCTCCCTAAAATCCTTAAGCACATGAACGTTTTCGCTATTGCAACAACCTCCTTCAATAAGGCCGATATCGCAGGTGCGCGAAAACTTCTTTATGTCATTTACCGGCGATTTATCAAAATCCACCAAATCAATCAATTCCAATATACGTTCATCAATATCCAGAACGGACATGTGGCATCCAAAACATCCGGCCAGCGAGGTAGTAGCAACAATTGGTTTACTCATTTTTCCGTGTTTTAATTGTTTTATAGCCCTTTGCAAGGTAAATTCTATGGGATGATACTGCCTTTAAGCAGCGGTTGAAGATCCAATTGGTTTTTGTCACATATTTTCAATATCGCTCCCAATGGCCTGTTTATCGTACTTTCGTTGGCCAATGGGTTGTTCAAAACCTCGCCCTCGTATCAGTAGTGCTCCCACAGGACATACATCTACCGATTTTTGTGCCAGTTCGTCGGTTAATCCTTTACCAATTTTCGGATCCAAACCAATTTCCACCTTATTGCTTCGCTTGTGATAGGCAAAAATTGAGCGCCCCTTCTCATCCTGTATGGCACGTATACATCGTTTACACAGGATGCAGCGATTCTGATCCTTAATAAGTTTAGGATTAGTTGCATCTACTGCGCGTTGTGGAAAAGTATACGGAAAGCGGGGCACCATCATGGTATAGCGATAGGCCAGCGCCTGTAACTCGCAGTTACCACTTTTTTCGCAGGCCGGACAAAAATGATTGCCTTCGATAAACAACAACTCAATAATGGCTTTGCGAAGTTCAATAATTTCATTGTCCTGGTTCTCAATTTGCATATTCTCGGCAACCGGTGTGGTACAGGCGGTCATCATTCGCCCATTCACTTTTACCGTGCAAATACGGCAGCTGCCTTTGGGTTTTACGCCCGGATAATTACACAGTGTAGGTATATAAATACCATTTTCCTTAGCTGCATCCACAATATACTGCCCTTGAGCAGCCATGCATTCGATGCCGTCTATGGTAAATTTCACAACTTGATTCATGGCTTGGTGTATTAAATATTGGGGATTCTTCCGGTCACCTCGCAAGCTTCCTGAACGGCCCTGCTCAGGTCAAATCCGGTATCGTAGGCTTTTCGGGTTTGAATTTTAGCTTCATAGAGGTGTCGGAAATTCTTAATGGTGCTCACAATGGGATTTGCAGCAGTCTGTCCTAATCCGCACCGACTGGCTTTTAAAAACCGACTCCACGCCAGCATGTCGTCAATATCCTGAGCCACCCCGCGGGCGTTCAGGATTTTCAGGAGTTTGGCACGCAGCACACTGGGTAAAATACGGCATGTGGAGCAACTGCCACAAGACTCTTCAATGAAAAAATCCATAAAATTCAGCACCACATCGGTCAGCAGGTCGCGGTTCTCATCGAAAATAATGAGCGATCCCCCGGTAGCCAGGTCTTCGTATCCCAAGATACGATTGAACTCGTTGGGGCCAATGAGCGATCCGGAAGGCCCTCCCACCTGAACAGCCTGAACGGGGTTGGCGGTTCCCACCATTTCCAGGATATCATTCACCGTAAACCCCCATGCCACCTCGTACACACCCGGGTTCCGGCAATCGCCCGATATGCTTAAGAGTTTGGTTCCGGTCGACTCGGCGGTACCAAAGGAGCGGTACCATTCAGCCCCTTTCAGGATCACCTTAACTACAGAGCACAAAGTTTCCACATTGTTTACCACGGTGGGTTTCTCCAGATAGCCTTTTTCCACGGGAAATGGTGGCCGGTCGCGTGGCTCTCCGCGTTTCCCTTCGGCCGATTCAATCAGCGCCGACTCTTCGCCACAAACGTAGGCACCTGCCCCAAATTGGATCCGTATATCAAAATCGAACCCGGTTTTTCCCATAATGTCTTTGCCCAAATAATGTTTTTCGCGGGCTGCTGAAAGTATTTTTTCCAGATATTCTTCCAGGTACATGTATTCATAGCGCAGATACAAGATACCTTCCCGGGCACCCACGGCGTAACCGGCCACCACCATGCCTTCAAAAAGCAAACGGGGCAACTCGGTAAGTATAACGCGATCTTTGAATGTTCCCGGTTCTCCTTCGTCAGCATTGCAGAATATGTATTTCCGGTCGCCTTCGGCATTGTGGCAAAATTCCCATTTCAGGCCGGTAGGGAAACCAGCGCCACCTCTTCCTCTGATCCCGGAATTTTTTACCATGGCGATCACCTGTTCCGGGGTCATGGCAATGATCTTTTTAATGGCCTCACCCACTTTATAGTTTGGGTCGAGAATGGGGCCAATTTTCCGTATGTTATTGGAAACCACCGACTGCACCGCATCATCCCGATTGGCTCCATCGCCAAAACCAGCGGTATACATTTCGGTTACCGGCTTGCCTTCCTTAATGTCGCGTACAATTTCTTTTACCCGAAAGGAGGTTAGCTTGGTAAAAATCCGGTTATTGATAATAGCTGCAGGTTCCTGGTCGTTCATCCCTATGCAGGAAGTTTCGAACAGTCCAATACGCCCATCGGGGGTAACCTGTCCGAACTTTATTCCGGTTGCCTTTTCAAAAGCAGCCGCCACCTGAGTTCTTCCCATCATATTGGACACTGCACTGGTATTCAGATAAATGGAATACATGCCGGTTGGCTGCATGGAAAAAAAATGATAAAAGGACAGGGTTTGCTCCACATCCACTTCGGACATGCTGAGCTCCTGGGCAATTTGTTCCACAGCATCGGAACCCACGTAACCAAATTCTTTCTGAATAGCGATTAGAATGTCCATCAGACGGGTTTTGTCATGATGGTATTTCTCAAGAACCTTCTGCGTAAATTTCTTCATGGCAGGAAGATTTAGGTGATTATTTGGAATAATCGGGTTTTGAGAACTAGTTGTTAAAACAATAACAACTAAATATAGAGCATTCTGAATACTTCCACAAAAAAAAATTGTCTTTTATTCGCAACTGCCGCCCCCAATTGTGGCCGCCAAACCTTTGTATACTATAACCGTAACAAACCAACCCGGTGTGTCAGCACCAAAATAATGCGAAGTTCCATTATCGATTGGGCATAGGTACCGGATATTGAATAAAGAAACCGATCTCCTCTAACGAAGTCAGAATATCGTAATCTTTCAGATACACATCCGATGGGACATTCAACTGGGCCGAGGTAAAATTCAATATTCCTTTTACCCCATGCGACACTACCTGATGGGTAATTTCCTGGGCAGAAGCTGCTGAAGTGGTAAGCACCATAATGTCAATTTGCATTCGGGCAACCAAATCATCAATGCGGTCGATCGGGTAACAGGTGACTCCTTCAATTTCTTTTCCGGTTTTTTCAGGGTCGATATCGAAACCAGCCACCATCTCCATACGTGAGGCATTTTTACGGATAAAACGAGCCACGGCACAACCCAGGTTGCCCATGCCCACAATGGCCAAACGCTGCCCTCTGTTTCCATCAATAGTTTTGCCTACCAATTCAATTAATTCTTTGGCGTTATACCCTTTTCGATGGTTTCCCGACATCCCGATCAGCATCAGGTCGCGACGAACCTGTACCGGTGTAAGATGCAACAATTTGGCCAAATGGTGCGAAAAAAAATAGGCATGATCGCCTTTGTACTCTTTCTCCAACAATCTCCGATACTTGCTCAATCGTTCAACAGTTCTGGAAGGCAAACTCATGTATAAATTTATTAGATTAGCGATACGGCCAGACCAACCATGGGCAAAAGTAGTCCGAAAATGAAAAAGTATCAAGCATGAAAAGCTCCAATGCCACATCAGACAAGGCCATTGCCCGTACCATTAAAATTGAGGGCCGTGTTCAGGGAGTCGGATTCCGGCCGCATGTGTACCGAATTGCCCTCCAATACAACATTCGCGGTCATGTTAAAAACCGCCCCGACGGAGTGGTTATTCATGCCGAAGGTTCTGTATCCCAAATGGATGCATTCATGAACCAATTGAAAAACGTGCCGCCTGCCGCTGTGATCAAACTGATAACGGTTGCTTCCGTGCCCTTGTCCCATTTCAACGATTTCCGAATTGTTTCCAGCGAGCCGCTTCAAAAACAAAACACCGAAATATGCCCCGACATAGCCCTGTGCAACGACTGCCGGGAAGAACTGTATACCATTAACCGCCGGAAGGGCTATCCCCTGATAAACTGCACCAACTGTGGACCCCGGTTCACCCTGATTGCGGATCTGCCCTACGACCGCCCGCTCACCAGCATGAAAGATTTCGCCCTGTGCCCACAATGCGCTGAGGAATATTCGGATCCGGCCAATAGAAGGTTTCATGCCCAACCCATATCTTGTCCATCGTGTGGACCGGTTTATAGTTACCATGCCAACGGGCAAAACCTGTACGATTTTTCAGTCATACTATCCCAAATCGGACATACCCTGGAAAACGGACATGCCCTGGCCCTTAAAGGGCTGGGAGGTTACCACCTGGCCTGCGATGCCACCTGTGCAGCAGCAGTGCAAGAAATCCGCAAGCTAAAACAGCGGGACGCCAAACCCTTTGCCGTAATGTGCCGTTCGTTGAAAGCAGCCAGGCAACTGACCCTGCTCACCGATGAAGAAGCTACCCAACTGAACTCCTGGCAAAGACCTATTGTGGTGGTGCGCCAACGTTCTTCTGAACTGCTGGCACCGGATGTAACCCGGGGCCTGCAAACCATTGGTGTTTTTCTGCCTTACCTGCCCCTGCACCACTTAATTTTTGATCGCATCCGCTGCGACTACCTGGTTCTTACCAGTGCCAACGTATCCGAAACTCCCATACTCTGCCGTGATGAAGAAGCCATGCTCCAGTTTCAGCATCTTCCGGGCGGTTTACTAAGCAACAATCGCAGTATCCTGCGCCGCTGCGATGACTCGGTGGTCAAACTAATCCACCATGCTCCTATGCTCATGCGTCGTTCCAGAGGGTATGTACCAACTCCTGTTGACCTAAGTTTTAACGTAGAGGGCATTCTGGCCTGTGGAGCCGAACTTTCCAACACCTTCTGCATGGGGAAAGAAAAGCAGGGTATATTCAGCCAGCATATTGGCGATTTAAAGAATTGGGAAACCTATTCCTTCTATACCGAAAACATAGGCGAATTGAGTCGTATCTTCAAATTTGAACCCCATGTGGCAGCCTGCGACCTGCACCCCGATTACCGTTCTACGCTCTTCGCCCAACAATCCGGATTACCTGTAATTCAGGTGCAGCATCACCACGCACATATTGCCGCGGTAATGGCCGAATACCATATTGAAGAACCGGTAATTGGACTGGCCTGGGATGGAAGTGGGTATGGTACCGATGGATGCAGCTGGGGCAGCGAACTGCTGGTGGCCGACTATTATGGGTTCCAACGCATCAGCCATTTCGAATACCTGCCGCTGCCCGGAGGTGACCTGGCAGCCCGGGAACCCTGGCGCTGTTGCCTTAGCTATCTGGTTCAGGCATATGGCAGCCATTGGAATTCGCTGCGTATTCCGTTTGTCAACCAATTCAACACACCCGAAAGTTTACTGGTATACCAAGCGATTCAGAAAAAAATAAATGCTCCTCTGACTAGCGGAGCCGGGCGATTGTTTGACGCTGTAGCGGCTCTTACCGGAGTCTGCACCTTCAACCACTACCTGTCCGAAGCCCCTATGCGACTGGAAGAATTGGCTACCGCACACACCGATGATTTTTATCCCTTCACGGGCTACGATAGAATCAGCTTCCGCAGCACTTTCCACCATTTGGTGCAGGATCTGCAAAAAGACATCGATACTTGTATCATGGCCACTAAATTCCACAATACGCTGGCGCAAGTAGCACTGCACCAGGTGAAACTAGCCTGCAAAAGCACCCCTTCCCGCAAGGTGGTGCTATGCGGAGGTAGTTTTCAGAATAGATACTTAACCGAAAAAATTGTATATTTACTTGAACAAGAAGGTTTTCAGGTTTATCTACCCAGGGATTCATCGTGTAACGACAGCGGCATAGCACTGGGACAACTGGCTGTTGCTGCCCATAAAATTCAGCAAGCATGTGTTTAGGAATTCCTGCAAAAATTGTGAGTATTACCGGAGATTTTGCTCAGGTTTCCATTCAGGGAGCCCGTATTGAAGTAGGCATACAATTACTGGATAGCGTTTCGGTAGGCGATTACGTATTGGTTCATACAGGCTATGCCCTGGAGATACTCAGTGAAGAAGATGCCCTTGAAACCCTCGAAGCCATAAGATTACTAGAGAAACTCAACCTTGGAAAGCTTCCCTCGCTCTCATGAATTTTACAACCCCCTTTCGCAATCAGGAGCTGATCCGGACGCTGCTCAGCCAAATCAACAAACTCAAATTGCGCCCCATCAAAATAATGGAGGTTTGTGGTGGCCATACCATGGCCATACGAAAACACGGGCTGCACCAGCTGCTTCCCTCTGAAATTGAACTTCTTTCGGGGCCAGGATGCCCGGTGTGTGTAACCGAACAAACCTTTGTGGATAAAGCCATTGCCTATGCACAGCTGCCCAAGACTACGCTCCTGACCTACGGCGATCTGGTTCGGGTCCCCGGATGTTACCAATCGCTCAGCGAAGCTCGTTCGGCAGGCGCGAGCGTTGAGGTTATCTACTCCACACAACAGGCACTTTCCCTGGCTCGCAAACAACCCAACCACCGCTTTGTGTTTGCCGCCATCGGATTTGAAACTACCGCACCGGGTACGGCATTAGCACTTCAGCAGGCTTCTGTTGAAAAACTGAACAACTTCCTGGTATACTGCGCTCATAAAACCATGCCCGAAGCTATGGAAGCTTTAGTAGCCGATGGCCTTCCCATTGATGGCTATTTAGGTCCCGGACATGTATGCTCCATAACGGGAAGCAAACTTTTCGACCGGCTGGTGGCCCGGTATTCGATACCCCTGGTTATTTCAGGCTTTGAGGCCGTTGACCTGCTTCAGTCGGTATTCCTTTTAACCCAAATGATTTTACAAAACGAAAGTGGTATTCAAATTCAATACCGCCGCCTGGTAAGCCCCGATGGCAACCGGAAAGCGCAGTCCATTCTTAATGAGGTATTTGAACCCTGCACCGCCACCTGGCGTGGCTTGGGAGCCATCCCCCATAGTGGCCTGAAAATACGCAACACCTATGCGCAATGGGATGCTGAAGTGATGCTGCCTGTAAGTGTGCATTCTCTGCCCGACCCCAAAGGTTGCCTGTGTGGCGAAATTCTGAAAGGAATCCGAAAACCAACGGAATGTGCCCATTTTGGTAAAAAATGTACACCAGAACACCCGGTAGGAGCCTGTATGGTATCTTCGGAAGGTACCTGCCAGGCCTACTACAGCTATCAGCAAACCGAATAATAACTTCACCCAATTTGCAATAATGAACAACCACTTAATTCAACTGGGACATGGCAGCGGCGGCCGTATGAGCCGGAATCTGATTACCCAGCTGTTTGCCCGGTATTTTGCCAACGACACTCTGCGCCCACTGGGCGATTCGAGCTATATTGCCGGGCAAACCTCGCAGCTTGCCTTCACCACCGACTCCTATGTCATTGACCCGGTTTTTTTCCCGGGTGGAAACATCGGTCAACTGGCTGTATGCGGAACAGTGAACGACCTGGCTGTTTCCGGCGCAATACCCAGGTTTCTCAGTGCGGGTTTTATTCTGGAAGAAGGGCTGTCCCTGAAGGATCTCGAGAAAATTGTAGCTGCAATGGCTGTGGAAGCAGCAAATGCAAAGGTTCAAATTGTTACCGGCGATACCAAGGTGGTGCGACGCGGACAATGCGACAAAATTTACATCAACACCAGTGGCATTGGCGAAATTCCCGAAAAGCACGCCCATTTTACCCGCAAGCCTGCCATGCAACCCGGCGATAAAATTCTGCTTAGCGGCAGCCTGGGCGACCATGCCATTGCCGTTCTGGCTGCCCGCGAAAACCTTTACCTGGAAGAGCCTATTCTGTCGGATGTGGCACCATTGAACCATCTAGCCCAGCTCGCCCTGGAACAACCGGAACAGGTATTGCAAATGCGCGACATCACACGCGGAGGCCTGGCTACCATCCTGGTCGAACTTTGCGAAAATCAGAGCTTTGGTATTGAGGTTCTCGAAAATGAAATTCCGATTAAGCAACCCGTACGTTCGGTATGCGAATTGTTTGGTTTCGATCCGTTGTATCTGGCCAACGAAGGCAAGATGCTCCTGATTGTGAAAAACGGCACCGAAAAAGACATTTTGAAACGTCTGCGATCCAACCTAGCCGGAGCCAACGCCACCCTCATTGGCGAAATAACGGATAGGCACCCCGGTAAGGCCATCATGCAATCGGTTGTTGGCGGAAAACGCCTGCTCGATATGCTCCATGGCGAACTGGTACCCCGAATCTGTTAAAACATTCCCCCTGGTCATGCACGAATTCTCTCTTGCCCAACATATTTTTGAGATCATCGAAGAAACCAAGCAAACGCACCACTTACATGCTATTGAACAGGTGGTACTGGAGATAGGACAATTGGCCGGCGTAGAGATTCCTGCCCTGTATATGGCCATACAGAGTGGTTGCCTCGACACGCCACTGGCAAAATGCCATTTTGTTCTTTCTGTTGTTCCGGCTGAAAGCTGCTGTTTGCTTTGCCATACCATCTTTTCACCCGAAGAGCTTTACAGCCCCTGCCCCCATTGTGGCAGTTTTAGCACAGAAATAACCCAAGGGAAGCAATTAAAGGTGAAATCCATTACCGGAGAATAGGAATATTTGGTTAAATTAGTGAACCATAACCAATTGTATACGACCATGTGTGATACCTGCGGCTGCTCCCCCAATTCCGATAGTTTCACATTAAGTACAAGCTCCGGCGCTGCTCATTCCCATTCGCACGGCCATCATCACCACCATGAGCACCCTCATGAGCACCCCCATCCCCAGTCGGTTTCTATTCCTGCCGGTGAATCCAAAACCATCCATCTGGATACGGATATCCTGACGCAGAACAAGTTACTTGCAGAGCGAAACCGGGGCTATTTTGAAGCAAAAGAGATTCAGACGGTTAATTTGGTAAGCTCGCCCGGTTCCGGTAAAACCACACTTCTGGAAAAGCTTATTCCCATTCTGAAGCAAACTCGGGAAGTATATGTCATTGAAGGCGACCAACAAACTTCCAACGATGCCCGGCGAATTGAAAATGCCGGGGCAATAGCCATACAGATCAACACCGGCAACGGGTGTCATTTGGATGCACACATGATCCGGCATGCCATTCAGGCATTGCAGGTATCTCATGGTTCCTTGCTGTTTATCGAAAATGTTGGAAACCTGGTATGCCCCGCTCTATTCGATTTAGGCGAGTCGATACGGATAGTTATTGCCAGTACTACCGAAGGAGAGGACAAACCCCTGAAATACCCGAATATGTTTCAAAGCGCCCAGATATGTATTCTTAATAAAACCGACCTGCTTCCTCACCTCGATTTCCGGATGGATGAATTCGAAAGGAATCTGTTTTCCGTTAACCCGAGTATAATCCTGAAGCTGCTCTCAACCCGAAACGGAGATGGACTCCATGAAATACAAAATCTTTTTTAGGCTGCAACCACATTAGGTTACTACACCCTCCCCTGGTTTCACCAGACTACAAATATCCAGACTACCTCTAAGTTACAGACAGCCCCCCC
>QKEH01000014.1 GCA_003252385.1 Bacteroidota bacterium
CATGAGTATGGGGTTATAAAATTTTACAAAATTAGCAACGCCCCGCTCCATTTCGCTCCGGCTAAGCCTACGCTTCATTTCGCGGGGCGTTGCTAACATACTTCCTTTTATGAGTGTTTACACAATCTTTTTTATACTACCTTACATTAAGTTTCTAGCACCTGTCTGTTGGGATTCTTTAAAGGCAAGACTCTTGCAATTCCATAATGTAAGCCTTACAAGGATATTCTGAAATTGTTCTTTCACTAACAGATCTGATGTAAATTGACAGACTTAGTTAATAGAAGAGGCTTTCATTCGGATGAAAGCCTCTTAAAATACTGTATATAGTGGCAAATTACATCGCTATTACTTTATGAATGGATTGTTTTCCGTCTACGGTAGTTACCTTCATAATGTATAGGCCGGATTTAAACCCGTCCAGATAAAAACCATACGAACTACTGTGTACATCAACTTGTTTTGCCAGAGTTCCACTAAGATGATACAATTGAATCGTTTGAATTTCAATATCAGAGGTCACTCCAATATGGTTAACATCCGGGTGGTAATACAATTTTACCTGGTTGGCATTTCGATCGGTAATGGCAAGATTGTCCCCAATAGCCTGATACGCCCGAACCCAGTCGATTTTAAAGGTGTGGGCCACGGTATCTTCCAGTTCGGTGTCTGTAGGGGTAAGACCCGCCGTAGCACGCCAGGTTTGATCCTCGGTGTTGAGTATGATGTTTAAATCCTTGCTTAAACCCGAACCTGAAGTATAGTTCAGGGGGTCAATTTGATTTCTGCCATCCCGCTCTCGCACCAATTGTCCATCTACATAATACTCCAAATGCCAGGGATCGCGCCAGTAAACTCCAATGCGATGAAAATCTTCTCTCCATACGGTGCTACCATCTGTATAGAAACTTCCGGCATCACTGGGCTGCCAATCTGCAAATGGACTACGAATAAAAACATGATGGCTCAGGTGTAGACGATATGGGCTGAAGTAAGCATTGGTGTATCGGTCGCTTCCATAGGCTTCACAAATATCAATCTCCTGGGTGTCATCTGAGCTGAGCATCCAAACATCCGAGGCCAATACGGAGTTGGTAATCTTTACACTGGTTTCTACAAAAACGGGATATCCAACGGTTTGGGTAGAAGTCGCACAACCCAGGTTGGTGGTTGCAAGAGTTTGGGAGTTAACCGTCACCGTTTCCCCGGCTGTACGGTCGGCTTTAATCTGAAAATAACCATCGGCTACAAATACATGGTCTCTTTTCCAAACGGTTGGAGCGGGACCAGTCCAGGCATTATGGTAAAAGTTGATCCATTTATCACCTAAGGTATCCACATTGGCATTGGCCGGAGCATCGTAGTTAAAATCATCGGAAACATCCAGTAGTTGCCATTGGGCACTGTCATATAAGGTTGCGGGAACAGGAATGTCATCCCAATCGTAGGCAAATGTGAGTTGTAGTCCGCTCAGTGCCATTCCTAAAAGTAGTATTCTCTTCATCGTGCTGATTTTATTTTAGTTTCTAGTATTGAATTCTATTTTAACTGTTTACTAAATGATTATGTGCAAAGTTACATTATTTGGTTATACCAGGTGATGAGTTATATCATTCTGACAGGTGGGTAATTCGCGGTAATGCAGGGGGTAATTATTGGATTACCCGATAATACATCTGCATAACGGTAGAAACAGGGAGTTTCAGATCATTTTAGGCGGATGATGTCGGGAGTTTCAGTTTGCCGTATCGAACTGGGAAATATCTGGCTATATTTATGCGGTCAATGCTTTCCTAACGCAATGGTCAAACGCATGAAATATTGTTTTATTCTATTCTGCATTCTCATCACGTTCCTGTTGTCCTGCAGTAAAGATGAAGAGGTTCGTGGAAATCATTTTCAAATTGAGGAAGATAATTTTGAAATTGCAGCTGCCCAGTTGGTGAATTTGGGCGAATCTAACGGTGTTAATCAGTTGGTGCTCACTTTTGTTTCGGAAGGAGTGCAGTTGCGCCAACCCGACGTGCAAACCGAAGCGGTAAGCGGTAAGGGGGATGTTCTCTTCTTTTATCTGAATGCCCCGGATACCATAATCAATCAGGGTGACGTGTATACCTATGCCGATGACGAAGGGGTGAATACATACCAGGGTGAATACCATATTAGCTGGGATATTGCATCGGATCAGGAAGAGTATTCGGTGGAACTGGCTGAAGGAATGCTGGAAATTTCCCGAAGTGCCAATCTGTATGTAATCCTATTCGATGGAAAGGATGCCACTAATAATACAGTTGAACTATACTATAAAGGAGAATTGCTCTACTACTGACGGATCTGTCAGTTTGGGTCGGTTCTATCGAATATCAGGGCTGTGGATTCGTTTTTAACCTTGCATTTACTGTCACGGTACCAGAATTATATACCAAGAGCAGTTAGTCCTGAATAATCTTTCGTCGTTTATTCTTTGTTTATGCTGTTAAGCGGCGTGCGCCAAAGCAGTATCAATGCAATTAAAAAATACACGCCTAAAGCAGCGGTACTATTTCGTGCGCTGCCTGTAAGCTGTTCGATGAACCCAAAAGAAAACATGCCCAGCACAATGGCTATCTTTTCGGTGAAATTGTAATAGCTGAAGTACGAAGCGGTGTCGTCAGAATTATCGGGGATTAGTTTTGAAAAGGTGGAACGCGATTGAGATTGAATACCTCCCATAACCAGCCCCACTCCGGCTGCCAGAATATAAAACTGGCTGACCGTTTGTACGAAGTATCCTCCGATACAGACGGCAAGCCATATAAAAAGCATGCTGATCAGGGATTGTTTGTTGCCATATTGCCTGGAGATCACCCCGAAAAAACTGGCTCCAATAATGGCTACCAACTGTAAAATAAGAATGGTAATGATGAGCTTTGGCCCTTCAATTCCAATTTCGGACTGCCCAAACATTATGGCTACCAGCATCAGGGTTTGCAGTCCCATGCTGTAGAAGAAGAAGGAAAAAAGGAAACGCCGGGTTATCTTATGATGAAGAATCCGCTTCTGAACAGCCATCAATTCCTGAAATCCATGCCGTAAAATACCGTTTGGAAGATGCCCTGCCATTTGCCAGTCTTTTAAGAAGGCAAATGCAATCCAGGAAAGGCCAAACCACCATAATCCAACCTGGAGGAACGAGAGCCGTAAAGGTTGCAGTTGTTGGGTGAAGCCGAATTTCTTGAAATTCATGATTATAACCAGGTTAATGGCCAGGAGTATCATACTGCCCGCATATCCCCAGACATATCCCCGGGCGCTAATCCGGTCGTGTTGGTTTTTTTCGGCTATACGCGGCAGAAATGAGTTGTAAAACAGGGAGGCGCCTTCGTAGCCTACCGCAGCCAGAATAATGGTTAGAAAGCCCCAGAATAAGTTGTCTCCATGAAACCAGTACATGCCGGCACACGATGCCGCGCCCATAAAGGTGAAAAATTGCATAAAGCGCTTCCGGTGTCCTCCATAATCGGCAATGCCTGAAAGTAATGGAGAAACAAAGGCAATGATTAAGAATGCAAAGGCCAGGGCGTAATCGTAAAAAACTGTATTTTTCAGGGTGCCTCCGAAAAATGTGAGGGTTTCGCTCGTAACGGCATTATAATAGATTGGAAATAATACAGTGGTAATCAGAAGTTTGTAAACTGAATTGGCAATGTCGTAGGAGCACCACGCGTTTACGGTTTTGGATAGTTTAGAGGACATGAAAATGAAGGTATTGATTGAAAGCGGCAAAACTAATCGAATTTGATTAGATATACCAATGTTCAGTGAGCTGGGCCAGCTTCAATCAGGAGTGATGGGGATAAGCCCTGGGTAATTTCCCCGGGCAATTTTAATGCAGGTCATACTATTGCAATACATCCATCCAAGGCTTAATCCAGAATCCGGCTATTTTTTCGTTCTGATCGAGTACTACGCGCAATTCCACTTTTTTATTCGACTGGCTGAACTGGGCTTTAAAACGATACACGGTCAGCAGGGCATCCTGTTGGGCCCAGGCTTCGGCAAATTCCAACGATTCAAAATGCCCAAATTGCTGTTGCACGCTCTGGGCAACATTTTTTTGGGTCGTCTCGGATAGCAGGTTGATCATTTCCGGAGTGGCCTCGTCGGAAAAGCGATACCAACTGCCTTTCACCTGAGCTTCCATATATCGGTTGGCAAACGTAAGGGCTTTTTCCACTTCCGTTTGTTCGATTTCTGTTTCTGACAGGCGGGTAATGTTGCTACTACAGGCATAGAGCGAAAGTGTTAAAAGCAGCGCAGAAAGTACGTGGCGTGTTTTCATAGTAAGATATTTTTTGTGGTTAAGAGAGAAAATAATAAGCGTTGAATGATCTCTGCCACCAATAGTGAGGCAATCAACCCCAGTTGGAGCCTTTGTTCCTTGACGTTGCAAGAAACCCGGTAAGCATGGTATAGTAGGGCAATGCTCCAGATGGCCGAAAGAATATGTGCAACATACAGGGCATTAAGTTCCCACGAAGGGTTCAACATGGAGCTGAAAAGGGGAATTACGCGGAGTATTGGAGTGAGAAACAGTGGATAACGTGCAGAGCCGTGGTGCCCAGCACATCAATTAAACGTATTTTCGATACCGACAAGAGAATTCCGGAAAGGTACAAAACCATTGCCGTAACTATCCAGCTTAGCACTTGTTCGGAAATGAAGGCAAGGTAACTTGTATCTTTGGCAAAATACAGAAAGCTATAACCATGAAAGTGGGTGCCCGTGAAACAGGCGGTGGCTGCCAGTAAACCGATAAGGGGCAGTCCGGTGAACAGGGCGGGCCATCCGGCAATGCGGTGATATGGATTCCAAAGCGTATTAATGGTCATGGTTTTCGTTTTGTTCAATTCGTTGGATAATATCGTCAAGCCGGTTTCGTACTGTGGGGTAGCTCAGCTTCATAGTTTGCGCCATAAGCTTCAGGCTGCCACTGGCCTTTACAAAATCCAGAATAAACTTCTGGTCGTCTGCCGTAAGCCTTGCAATAAGGGGGAGCGGAAATAGTCCCGAAACTTCGGTATGGCAGTTTTCGCAGTGCAGCAGTTTCACTTTGAGGGTGTTTTCGCAGCTGGGACATAGTAAAGGTAGTTTCATGGGTGCGATATATAATTAATACAAATATAAATAAAATGAAAAAATATATAAATAAAATATAGCTCATAGACAATTAAATTAAGTTCGTTCAAGAATGGAATGCCGCTGGAAAAAATGTATATTTACCGGATGACACCCGGATAACCCATGGCTATTCTCAAACCAACCCATAAGCGCTATCATATTCTTGTCCTCATTTTTGGCACGGTTGTAATCAACTATCTCGACAGGGCCAATATCTCGGTGGCCATGTCGGACATCAGCGAATCCTTTAATTTTAATTCGGTGCAAATGGGCTGGGTATTTGCCGGTTTTGCCTGGACCTATGCCTTGTTACAAATTCCGGGTGGTATGTTGGCCGATCGGGTACGCTCTCGAATACTGTATGCTATAATGATGTTGTTTTGGTCGGTTGCAACGCTGTTTCAGAGCTTTGCCAATTCATTGCTCGTATTCATTGGGTTGCGTGCCAGTATAGGTATGTTCGAAGCACCGTCGTACCCCACGAACAATGCCATAGTCACCCGGTGGTTCCCGGTAAACGAGAGAGCTTCGGCTATAGCCATGTATACCTCCGGGCAATTTGTAGGATTGGCGGTTTTAACCCCGGTATTGGTAGCCATTCAAACGTGGCTGGGTTGGCGGGGTCTGTTCCTGGTTTCCGGAGGGGTTGGTGTGGTATGGGCGGTCGTTTGGTATCTGTTTTATCGCGATCCGTTGGATCATCCTAAAGTTAATGAGGCCGAGTTGAATTATATCCGCAGGGGTGGGGGAATATTGGTTCGAGCGGAAAAAAAGGAACGAGCTTCATTTACCAAAGCCGATTTTAAGAAGGCATTTGGGTATCGCAAATTGTGGGGTATTTACATGGGACAGTATTGCATTGGAACTATGCTGGCCTTCTTTCTTACCTGGTTTGTTCCGTACCTGGTAAAATATCGCGATCTTGATTTTATGCAATCCGGCTTTCTGGCGGCTATTCCCTATCTGTCGGCTTTCCTGGGAATTATTTTCTCGGGATTTGCATCCGATTTTCTTCTTCGGAAGGGTTATTCCGCCGAATTGGCTCGGAAGGCACCTATACTATTGGGTATGTTGCTTTCAGTTACCATAATAGGGGCCAACTATGCTCATAGCACCACCTTTATCATTGTTTTTATGGCACTGGCCTTCTTTGGGAACGGACTGGCGTCCATTGCCTGGATTTTTGTCTCGGCATTGGCTCCAAAGCACTTGATTGGTTTGGTAGGAGGTGTTTTTAACTTTATGGGGGGCGTATCGGGAATTGTAACTCCTATTGTAATTGGAGTTTTAGTAAAAGACGGCAATTTTGCTCCGGCATTGTTTATGGTAGGAGCTATTGCGCTTCTGGGATTCTTTTCCTACCTGTTTGTGGTAGGAAAGGTGGAGCGGGTGGATGGAGCGGACTAATGATTGATCCATAGAGTGCTTAAAAGCATGTCGTCCGGTTCGGCGTACATGAGTTTATTATATTGAATTACAATGGCTAACAAAAGTGATAACAGCAATGAAGATAACCGATATTAAATGCTATCCGGTGAACATAGCAACAGGTACGCAACTGGTGGTTAAAGTGGAAACCGACTCCGGTGTCTATGGGTGGGGAGCTTCAGGACTTTCGGGGCGCGAGTTGGCTGTGGTGGGTGTTATTCAGCACTTCAGGCGTTTTTTAATAGGGAAGGATTCCCGCAAAATCGGAGCTATCTGGCAGGAGCTCTACCGAGGACAGTATTTTGAAGGGGGACGTGTTTTTACGGCAGCCATATCGGCTATTGATATTGCCTTGCACGATATTAAAGGAAAAGCCCTGGGCGTTCCCGTGTATGAATTGCTGGGGGGGAAACAGCGCGAGCGGGTAGAATGCTTTGCATCCTTACGCTTTACCACAAAGGACGAATTGTTTGATAAAGCTCATATTCTTCGTAATGCCGGATGGGGGGTCTTGCGCCTGGCTCCTCAGGAATATTTGGCTACCGATACTCCTTCGATATTTGAACCTCGTAACTCCATTGCCTTGCTGGCGGAATGGATTTCTGAATTACGGAGGGAAATGGGCTCTCAGTGTATCATTGGCATCGATTACCATAGTCGCCTTACTGTGGCTGAAACAGTAGCGTTTATCGAGCGCATGCCTGTCGGAACTATTGATTTTATTGAAGAACCCATACGCGATGAGAATACGCAAGCGTATAAAAATCTTCGGCAGATGATAAGCACTCCATTTGCCATTGGCGAAGAGTTCTCCAGTAAGTGGCAGTTTATGCCTTTCCTGGAACAAGGAATAACACAGTTTGCCCGAATTGATGTGTGCAATGTGGGTGGATTAACGGAAGCCATGAAAGTGGCAGCTATGGCCGAAACACACTATATCGACCTGTTGCCCCATAATCCGTTGGGGCCAATATGTACTGCTGCTACGCTGCATCTGGCTGCCGCATGTCCTAATTTTGCCTGGCTGGAGGAAATTAACACACCCGCAGAACAGGCGGGAACCAACGATCCGGAATTCTATCCGGTACAACCCCAACTGGATGGTGCTTGTTATTCGGTTCCTGAGCTGCCCGGATTGGGAGTTGAATTTAACGAATCATTAGCCATGCAGAAGGAGTTTCAGCCGGTAGAGTTGCCTCGCTTGCAGCGCAGAGACGGGTCTTTTACCAATTGGTGAGCAAGAAGCCGGGTTGCCTATGATACGAGAGACAAAGGGTAAACTAAAAGAGATTGGCAATTTTACTTAATAAACCCTCTGCCCGGAAGGGTTTGGTAAGGCAGTCGTTAAACTGAGCCTCTTTGATACGATAACTGTCCTGGGTCAGGGCATAGGCTGTTACGGCTACGACCGGTATTTCAGGGTTAAGTTCTTTTATTATTCGATGCGCCTCGTAGCCATCCATTTCGGGCATCTTGATGTCCATCAGCACAATGCAGTTGCTCAGGTTGGGGTTACTGCGAATATAGTCGACGGCCTCAATACCATTCTGCGCCCAATGTATACTGGCTCCTGTGCGTTTCAGAATGTCAGAGATCAGACGGTAATTGATGGGGTCGTCCTCGGCCACCAGAATCGTCAGCTTCTCAAAATTGGAAGATAGAAGGCTTTTATTTTTTCTAACAGGGAGTTCAACAGGAATATGTTCGTAGGGTAAGGTAAAGAAGAAAGTGGATCCTTTTCCGGGTGTGGATTCGACCCATATTTTTCCGCCCATCATACATACCAGTCTCTTGCAAATTGAAAGTCCTATTCCGGTTCCCCGATATAACCGATTCGGGTACTCCACTTTGTGAAAATGATTAAAAATCAGATGCTGATTTTTTTCTTCAATTCCAATTCCGGTATCTTTTACAAAGAATAAAATATCACTTTCACGGCATTCGTATCCGAAGGCAATTTCGCCGGAATCGGTATATTTTAGTGCGTTATCCAGTAAGTTTGAAATTATTTGCTTGAAGCGCACTCCATCGTTAAACAGTATTAATTCTTCCGGGTGATCGGAATTGATAAAATGAATGTGCAGGTTGCAATCGGGTTTTAACTGATAAAAATCCTGGCGTTCCATCATAATACTGGTAACGCTGAAATGATCCCTTTTTAAATCCAACTGGTTGGTATCGATCAGGGAAATATCCATGATGTCGTCGATAAGGACTGTAAGAGATGCGGCGTTGTCGTTCAGAAACTTAATGTAGGTATCGCGTAAATCGCTGGTGGTGGTAGGTTCCGCCAGGAGCGAAGAGAAACCCACAATAGCGTTTAACGGGGTACGGATTTCATGGCTCATATTGGCCATGAACGCCGATTTGAGTTTGTCGCTTTGTTCGGCTTTGATCTTTGCTTGTTCCAGCTCGGCAGTCCGGGTAGTTACCAGTTCTTCCAAGTGGTTTTTATGGAGTTCGAGCTCCTGCTTTTGCCGATTTATTTCTTGGGTGCGTTTTTCGACTTCGCACTCGAGGTTTTTATTGCTGTCCTGCAGGCTACGCACCAAATCTTCGTTGGTCTTGCGTAGGTTGTAGGTGTCAATGCCATTGTCCAGTACTACTTTGAGGTGTTCTTTATCCCAGGGTTTTTGAATAAACTGATAAATACGGCCTTGATTTATGGCTGCAATAATGTCGTTAACATCGGTGTAGCCGGTAAGTATTATGCGTACTACGTTGGGGTATTGTTTTGCCACTTCTTCCAGCATCTCCACCCCGGTAATTTCGGGCATCCGCTGATCGGCTAAAATAACTTTGATTTCGTTTTGACGAAGAATATCCCAGCCTTCGGACGGGGTGTTAGCTATATGTATTTTATAGCTGTTTTTAAATGCGAATTTAAAACCTGTGAGATTGTTGATGTCGTCATCAATGTAAAGGATTTCGTCCATGCCCCTGAGAATATACAGCCGTACAAAAGTGGTTTCCTAAAAATAGTAAAAAACCTTAAAAAAAAGGCTAACGTCTGTTTTTATTTTTAAGTGGCCTGTACAGGGAGGTTGATTTGAAAGGTTGTTCCCGCGCCACTCTCACTTTCAAAGGTGATTTCGCCTTGATGCTTGTGGATGATGCTATAGGTGAGATACATTCCGAGCCCGGTGCCTTTACCCACTTCTTTGGTGGTGAAAAACGGGTCGAAAATTTTACCGGCAATCTCTGGAGGTATTCCGCTTCCGGTGTCTTCAATATCTATTTGTATGTACTCGCGTTCCTTTCGGAGTATTTTTTGGGTGGTTATGGTTATAGTTCCTGTACCGTTAATGGCCTGTATGGCATTGTCCAGTATATTGAGAAAAGCCTGACTGATCATTCCCGGATGGCAGGCTATTTTGGGGATTTCGCCATAGTGGGTTTGTACCTGGATCCGGCCTTTAAGCTGGTTGTGTAACAAAATCACGGTGGATGAAAGCAGTTTATTCAGGTTGATCTGTTTTTGGTCGGTGTTTCCGGTATGATAGAACACACGCATACTGTTCACAATCTCTTTGGTGCGGTCGACTCCGGTTTTAATGCTATTAGCGAGCAGGGTGAACCCGGATACCACTTCTTCGTAGTTCAGTTTTTGTTTGAGGTGTTCTATTTCCGACAGCTTATTCAAAATATTTTCAGGTGTCACCTCATTGTATTTGTCTATTATTTGGAGTAGGTCATTCATGATAACTTTCAAACCCTCAATACTGGAACTGATAAAGTTGATGGGGTTATTGATTTCATGGGCAATACCAGCCGAAAGCTGTCCCAGTGATGCCATTTTCTCGGATTCAATAAGTTGATCCTGGGTACGTTGCAGCGCTTCCAAGGTATCCTGTAGTGCTTCTTTTTGAACCTTGAGTTCCTCGTTGGCCTGCAAAAGTTCATCTTTTTGTTCCAGAACCAACTCGGATTGTATTTTAATTTGATGGTTCTTTCGGCGAATGGTTTGATAGGAACGGAGTACCGTCACAATCAGAATTAAAAACAGGATAAGAGCCGTGAAGATGATTTGTCGGCTGCGTCGCAAATAGCGTATTTCTTTGACTTGCTGATGGAGTATTTTTTCTTTTTGGGTAATGCTTCCATACAGTAAATCGAGTTTTTGGTTAGCCATGTCCACTTCTTTGTTGCGTTCGGCCAATTGCTGGTCAAGTGCATTTTTTTCGGAATTGCCGTGGAGCAACGATTGATTTAAGCTGTCCAACAGCTGGTGCATACTTTCAGTTTGGCGGGAAATATGATGCAAACTGTCCTGCAGGGTAAGCAGGCGTTTCTTCTGCAAATTGATACCGTCCTGTTGTTGCTGGATAACCGAATTTTGCAACTGTATGTTATTTTCCAGGCTGTCTATTTGCTCGTTGAGCAGGTTGAGTTCTTTCTCTTTGCTTTTTAATTGATTTTCTATCTGAATAACCCGGGTTTTTTCCAGTTCAAGAACTTTCTCCGTTTGCAGGTACAGTTCCCGGATGTCAATTTCGGTGCCCCCCAATAGCAATATTTTGGGTGACATGATGATTTGCTCTTCATCGATGTTTCTTTTATTGATCTCGAAACTGATTTTATTATTACCGTCGTGCACAAAGTTGATCATCACCGTTTGTTGGTCTTCATAGCGGTCGGTTATCAGCAGGGTGTTGGTGCTTTTTATCAATCGGTATACTTTATCGATTTCGTAGTTGCGGTTATAATTTACGAACAGTATATCGGTTTTTCGTATGTTGTGCAGTTCTGGAAAGGAGAGTACTTTAACGGGCCTGCCCTTGATAATGCGTTTTTCGATTTGTTTCAGCGATTGATCCATAACGGCATCGGTGCCATACACACCAATGAGAAAGCTATCGGTCTGGGCGAATACGGGCCATTCAAAATGCTGGCTGATGGCATAAACGAGAGCTGTTTTAATATTTGCATCGTTGGGTTTTTCTGATGGAAGTGTGGCGCTGGCAGAGCAAAAAAGGCCTATCAGAGCCAAAAAGATTCCGTAGCGCTGAATACTGAACAGGTTGGTGAACATAGATTTTCTTTGCCAAAAGATACTATTTTCCGGGAAGAATACTAATACCCCATGGGCAGATACTCCTATTGTCATGCTCTATTCACCCCATGGAGGGAAAAGTTAAGTATTCAGTTGGTTTATTTCGCGACAGGACTTAAGAAGTATTTCGTTTTCGGCTGGAGTTCGAATGGTGAATCGTAAATAATTCAGACCTTCCAGCCCGGTTTGCTGCAGCCGGCTGGCCAGTATTCCCCTTTTCTTCAATTCATAATCAAACTCGTCAGCGGTCAGCCACAAATGTTTCATCATAAAGATGCTGCTATCGCTGGGGATGAATTTCAGCTGCTTGAGTTTGCTCAATTGTTCGAATACTTGTTGCTTTCTAATCTGAATCTGTTGCGCAGAATATTGGATGTACTCCTGATCGCCCAAGGCAATTTGAGCTGCAGTAAGGGCAAAATTGGTTAGCGGGAAATAGTGCCGGTGTATCAGCATGGCTTTAATAATGCTGGTGGTTGAGGTCATGAGCAGGCCCAGACGTATGCCTGCCAATCCGTATGCCTTAGAAAAAGTACGGAGTACCAGCAGGTTTTTATAATTGGGGATGAAACGTGAAAAGGACCGCTCGGGACCGCCCAGATATTCCCCGTAGGCTTCATCCACTACCACAAAGGTGTTGCAGTAGGAGGCCACCTCAATCAGCTGGAGCAGCTTATCGTCCGAAATGCACTGCCCGGTTGGATTAACCGGGTTGGAGACCCAAATTAATTTGGGTTTGAGATGAATGATGTTCAGATAGAATTGGGTAAGTGTATCGTCGGTCCACTGGAAATAGTGACTTTCGTCTAACTGAATAAATGTGGGAACTGCACCCATGCGTTGCGAATAGCTTTCAAAAAGGAAGAAATCCGGAGCTGCCATGATGTACGAATCCCCTTTCTCAAAAAACACCCGGGTGATCAAATCTAAAATGGAGTCGAGACCGGAGGAAAGGATTATTTCCCGGGGTTTTACCCCATACACGGCTGCCAGTTTCTCGCGGAGAGAGTCGTGGGTAATTTCGGGATATTCGTGCAGATTACCGATTAATCCGGTTTGCGACAACTCCTGATGCACTTTGGGCGAAAAGCCATCGCAGTTTTCACCCAGGTCGAATCGTAAAAGATGCTTTACGCCAAATTCTTTTTGTATCTGTTCCGTTTCCATACGGTAGGATACTTGTTTGTCGACGTAACCATCGACATTATCAATCAGTGCCAGTTGGGTGGCATGATTGAATAGTTGGTGAACTTTGGGGATCATACCCAGTTTGTTTGGTTAGTTTGTACTTTTACTGTTTGTTGGTTTGGCACAGTTGGAACAGGCGTTGCAAATGTGCAGATGCTATACTTCTGTAAAATATTGAGGCACGCAATTTTACATTTGAAGTTTGAGGCAGTTGCTATAACGTTATCTCTGCATCAGGGTTATCGCAATTTCTATTAATGAAGCAAAAATTTGGAGCAACGCCCTAAATCATTTGATGAAAGGGTTCTTTATGCAACACATAAAAGTGCCGCCGCCTGCCCGTTTCTTTGCGCGAAATGCAGTTTTCCATACAATACGATTCATGATTGATCAGTTGATCCAGAGTTTGAAAAAAGAACGTGGTATCCTCCCCTTCTTCCGGAAT
>QKEH01000123.1 GCA_003252385.1 Bacteroidota bacterium
GTATATAAAACCAAAGGTGTTTCAAGGGCATATAACCCTGCGCCCCATGGGATAAGGTAACTCATCCCACAAGTCCGCGTATACATCGAAAAAAAATGTAACTTCCCCGCTGGAATTAATTATGTGTGTTATGAAGATCCGGAGATTTGTTTTTGTTGCCTGCCTGACATCCCTGGCAGTTTGGAGTTGTAAAAAGGAGGATGACAGCAAACTGCTTGACTTTAATTTGAACCTCTACCCCGTGAGCAAGGATAAACAATTGGGAGAACAAATGGACAGTATCATCCGTTCCGACCCCAACGAATATCCCATTCTGGATCCGGTTCGGTACGACTCGGTATATGCCTACATACAATCTATGTTCCAGGGAATATTGCAAAGCGATGAAATTCTGCGTGCCGATCAGTTCGACTGGGAACTAACCATTATCGATAAGGATGTAATGAATGCTTTTGCCTGTCCGGGTGGTAAACTTTATTTCTACACCGGCATTATGAAATACCTCGACGATGCTGCAGGTTTTGCCGGCGTGCTGGCGCACGAAATGGCACATTCCGACCGCCGCCATGCCACCCAGCAGATGACCAAACAACTGGGCACTACCATTGGTACTTCGATACTGATTGGTGCCTTTGGCGGCAACAACTCCCAAATGGCTCAGGTAGCCCAACAGATGGTGGTGGGTTTAACCTCCCTGAAGTTCTCGCGCGACGATGAGTACGAAGCCGATGAATACTCCGTTAAATACCTGGCCGATATGCACTACTACCACCCCAAGGGCATTGCCCGCTTTTTTGAGCAATTAGCCGAAGACGGACACGATGCGCAAAGTTTCGAATTCCTGAGTACCCACCCTACCGACGAAAACCGCTTACAGAATATCGAAACTGTTTGGCAGGAACTGGGCAGCCCCGACGGGGTTTACGACCAGACCCGCTGGCAACATATCATGAGCATGCTGCCCTAACCCCGACGAGATTCGTTCGTGAACCGGGGTTGAGCTGACCTTCCGGATGAATACCGAAAAGATATTTTATGGAAACCCTCCTGATTTGCAGGAGGGTTTTATTTTACTTCCCCGTCGTAAGTATAGCCCATACTTTCAATGGTAGTTTTTACCTGATCCAGATTAACCGAGTTGCCTTGTATGGTTACCATCTCCTGAGCCAGGTCGGCCGTAATACTTTCAATGCCGTCCAGTTTGCTTAAACCATTTTCCACGCTCATTTTGCAGTGGTTGCAGTTCATGCCTCGCACATATACTTTAATTGCTCCCATAGTGGTATTTATTTCATCCTGCGGTGCCTTGGTATGCACCTTGTTATAGCGTATCCAGCGTTGGAGGAATACATTCATGAGTAAAAGAGTAATGGTAATTCCCGAAGCCAGTTGCAGCCAGTAGGGCAACAGGCCGTGCTCATGCCCACCGTGTACATGGTGAAAAGCCATAAGAAACCACTCGCGCGGCAAAAAATAATCGATAAGCAAGCCAAAAAGTAATGCCCCGGTGATAAGTGCGGTCAGATAGCTGAACAGGGTTTTACGTCCCATACTTTTACCAATTACCGAAATGGTAGCCGCATTGGTGGCCGGCCCGGCCATAAGAAATATAAGAGCCGCCCCCGGCGAAAGGCCTTTCATCATCAGCACCGCTGCAATGGGTACCGAACTGGTGGCACAAACGTAAACCGGTATGGAGGCTGCCAGAATAACGAGCATTCCCAGCAGGTCGTTGTGCAGGTAGGAAGCAAAAAAGTCGTCGGGAATAAAAACGGCGATCAGCGCGGCAATGGCCAACCCAATCACCAGCCATTTGGCAATATCCTGAAGAAATTCGACAAAAGCATAGCGAAACAACTCGCGTACCGGACGTTCTATTTTTCTCGCCGGTTCGGAGCTCATAGCCCGTTGGGAGTCCTCGTCCTGATTTACCGGTTCCAACTTATTTACCAGCGCACCGCCTAACAAACCCGTTACCAAGGCCACCACCGGACGGATAATGGCAAAAGGCCATCCCAATAACGAGTAGGTTACCATTATGGAATCGACCCCGGTTTGAGGGGTAGATATCAGAAACGATACCGATGCCCCGCGTGAAGCTCCGTTCCGGTAAATGGATACTCCGGTGGGAATTACCCCGCAGGAACACAAAGGTAGCGGTATACCAATAAGCGCCGCACGCAGCACCGATTTAACATTCGACTTGCCCAATAAACGGTTGATCTTACCCTGCGGAAATGCCACATGCAGCAATCCGGCAATAAAGAACCCCATGAGCAACCACGGTGCCATATCCAGCACCAACGCCCACAACTGGGTAAAATATAATTTCATAGCATCCATATAAAAACAACAAACCGGGTCGGATTAGGTTCTGTCTTTTAACTATTTACTGATGAATCACCTGCTTTTCGTGGCAGCAATTGTATTCCAGCTGAATGGTAGTGTGTTTAATCTGAAACCGGTTCAACAGCATCCCTTCCAATTCGATACGTACGATATCGGCCCGGCTCATCGGCAAATCGTCCTTTAAATCAATGTGGCACTCAAAATGGATCTGCTGATCGTCGAGCTTCCAGGAGTGTACGTGATGCACATTGGAAATGGCAGCATGCTTTTCCAATTCGGCCACTACCTCTCCAATTGCTATAGAAGCCGGAGTAGCCATCATCAGAATATTAACCGCTTCCTGAACCACCTGGTAGGCTTCTTTTAAGATATAGATCCCGATGAGCAAGGTGATCAGCGGATCGATCCAATAGATTTTATAAAAGATAATAAGAACCGAACCGGCGATAACGGCCACCGACGAAATGGTATCGCCCAATAAATGCAGATAGGCTGCTCGAATGTTTAAGTTATGGTGTGCCTGCTTTTTAAGCAGGAGTACTGCCACCAAATTCGCTACCAAACCCACACTGGCCACCCAAAACATTACTTGCCCGTGTATGGGCTCGGGGTTGCGAAACCGGTGTGCCGCTTCGATAAAAAGAAACACGGTAATTACAATGAGCAACACGGCATTGAGTAAGGCCGTGAGTATTTCTATCCGCTTATACCCAAAGGTTTTTCTTTCGTTGGCATTGCGCTTACTGATTCGGTTGGCTATAAATGCCAGGAATATGGCAATGGTATCGCCCAGGTTATGTACCGCATCGGAAAGTAAGGCCAAGCTGTTCGAAAGAATGCCTCCAACTATTTCGGCGATGGTAATCAGCACGTTCAGAAGCGTTGCCCAAAGCAGGTTCTTTTCGTCACCGTGGTGATGCCCATGAGAAGAATGATGTCCGTGTGTATGTGCCATGCGTAATTTTTCAAGAAAACCGAAATCGCCACCTATATGGGTACAAAGTTATGAATTTCGCTGGCTAAACACTAAGCGCCAACGAGCCCATCGGATCCCATGGGGGTAACACCCGGGGTTCCTGATTCAGAAGACTTAGCTGTTCCGGAGTCAAAAACTTTTTATGAATCACCACCTGATAGGTATATTCTTCGAACCAGGTATCGCTCATGATGAAAAAACCCTTCTCCCCGCGATCTTCTCCCCACGAATTTTCTACTTTCCAGCGAACCGGCACCCCTCCGGAAACATTTACTCCGGTAAGCACCATAGCATGAGTCAGGAGACTTTCGCCATACAGCAGTCGCTCGGTTTTATTCAGGTCGAAGGAGGTACCCAGAGCATGCTGGTACAAAAAAATCCGGGAATCCATCATCCCTTTTTTCCGTTCGGTTTGCAGGCGAATGTCGCAACCGAACCAAACCGGTTCACCCGCCTGTATCTGTTTTAGCGTAAGTGCCCGTAAGGCATCAAAGGACAGGTTAAGGTAGGATACCGGGCGTCCTTCGGCCACGTTGCCCAAAAAATCGATCCGATAGCGCTGGTTAAAGGGTTTATCGGGCGTAGGTGCATGAATAATACTTATATAATTGTTAAAGTTCACGCCTACATACTTGGTAAAGAACTCTCGCGGGGTAATACCCTCAAGGTTTTGGTGCACTCCGTCGCGGTTATAATATTCAAAATTAAATTCCCGGGGCGGATTGCCCAAAAAATAGCACAACAACCGATGAAACTCGGCCAGACAGGAATCCTTTTGCCGACGCAGCTCCTCTTCGGGCTTCCCTTCGGCATAAAGGTTGCGCAATTCTTTGGCCCATTGGCGCAATTTACAGGTTAGCAACTGGTTCATAACGGCACTGTTGCTGCTGTGAAAGGTTTCGGGCATTACCTTTTTAGGTACGGCACCGTACTTTTCCACCAAATCGGCAAACATATCCCACTGGCCTCCGTCCATCACCGGATCGTGCAACAACCACATCACAATACGGCTGTAAATATCCTCGTTGCAGGTGCGCAGGATGGATTCCAGGAAAAAATTGGCCTTCTCCAGTTTATCAAAAAACATGGGATAGTTCTGGGAAAATTCAAAATCGTCGGTCTGGAGCTGTTCCATAACCTTCTGCCGAAAGAGGTTCAGCCCGGCAAACATCCAGCAACGCCCCGATTTCTCCTGGCTGGTAATTTTTCCGGTTTTTATTTCGTGATTGAAGGTATTTTGCAGTTCGAGTCCGCAATTGGTATTAAAAGCCACCTTTTCGATACCATTGGCTATAATGGCATTTTGCATTACCTCGGCCAGCGGATCGTTTACCACTGGTTGTACCAGTATTCCGGGATCTATTGCTACTTGCATATCAATCTGCTCTGATGAGCTACAAAGATAGGCAAGCCTTCCGACGATGTGCTGTATGGAATACAAAATTCTGTATGATTCCTCGTGCCGATGCACAGCCCGGGAGAACATCCGGCTAAAAAGGAATTCGGGTAGTTAATAGGCTTGTTTCTGCGCAGAGACTTACTTGGAGTCGGCTACCGCTTTTTCGCCCGATGGGGCATAACTGACCCTTTCAGCCTTTCGGAAAACCAGGTACAACCCAAAAATTACAAAGGGAATGCTTAACCACTGGCCCATATTCAGAGCCATTCCTTCTTCAAAGCCCACCTGGTCTTCCTTAACAAATTCAATAAAGAAGCGCGCAGTAAATACCAGCACGAAGAAAAGCCCCAGAAACATACCGGGTTTAAACGAGGGGAATTGTTTAAAATAGATCAGCATCAGGATGGCAAAAATAATAAGGTAGCAAATGGCCTCGTAAATTTGTGCCGGGTGCAGGGGAACAATCTGATCGACCGGAACACCGGGAGCCAGACGCATGAACTTAACCCCCCAGGGAAGGTCGGTAGGGATACCCACGATCTCGGAATTAAAAAGATTCCCAATACGGATCATCGCCGCAGTGAACCCGGTTACAATAACCAGTCGGTCGAGTACCCAGATATAGGATTGTTTGAATTTACGGGAGAAAAGATAGATGCCCAGGAGGATTCCTATGGCACCCCCATGCGAAGCCAGACCCTGAAAACCGGTAAAACGGAAATCCACCCCCGGGGTGCCCTCAAAGGGCAACAACATATTCCAGGGCTGCGACAGGTAGTTTTCCGGTTCGTAAAACAGGCAGTGCCCCAACCGAGCCCCCAATATGGTGCTAATTACTACATAAAATGTAAGCTTATCGAGCAGTTCTGTCGTTTTTCCTTCCTTGGCAAACACTCGGGCAAGTATGTAATAACATACCACGAAACCCAGAAGAAACAGCAGACTGTACCAGCGAAGTTCGAGGAAACCCAAATCGGCCAGCTGGGGCCGTACGTTCCATTCGATATATGCAAGCATGTGACGAAGTTTTTAAAAATAGCAGTTTAAAGATAGAGATAGATGTCAGATTACCTCGGAAAAATAGTGTTAAATAATTGGAATCATCCGGCAAACGATGGATGTCCATTAAAATAGTTGCGGGTATTTTGATGAATGGAAGGATCCTCGGCAATTTCGTCGAGTGTGGCCCAGCGATAATCGGAATGCTGATCGGTTGGCAGGGTATGCAGCTCGTTTTTTAATTTGATCCAATAGCCCAACACAATGTAATGCGTACCAAACGACGGGTCGCCCGAGAAGTTTTCACTGGGATACAAATGCTCATACACACCTATGAATACGGCATCATCAAAAAGCAAGGAACAACCAGTTTCGGCCCGAATGATCCGGTTGAAAGCCGCCACGAACCCCTCATCTTTGGCAATACGCCCACCGGGTACAAACCAGTGGTCTTTTGCAGGAAGGTTCTTACGCCAGCCAAGTAGAATTTTCCCGTCGGCATTTTCAATGACCAGGTCGATGGCTACCAGCGGGGCATGGCGCACAATTTGTTTAAAATCATCGGGAGGTAAAAAGCCCATAATATTCAAAGTTTGGAGCTAAGATAGGCATTCCAGCCATAGAAAGTTGGCTCAAGGACACATGCCAACCACATCATTAAACGTCGAACTCATCCGACAACCACGGTATGCTTCTCAGGACTATTGCAACAGTTTCAAACCACCTGATGAACCCAAATTATTATTGTACAATCAATTTATGGTATTGCACAAGTCCTCCTTCACAACGTACTTGAAGAATATAGATTCCGGCTAAAACATCATGTAAGTCGATAACGTGAATCCCATTTTCAATTTTGTTTTCATTATAAATGATATTCCCATTAACATCAACAACTTGTACCGAAATATTTTTATGCTGGTGCAAATTAAGATACACATTTCCCGCACTTGGGTTAGGGTATATCGAAATAGCTGTTTTTGAATTTTGTACCGGATCAAGACCCGTATAAGATGCTTTCACTGCCACCGAGAAGTTCAAATCATAATCTGGGAAACTTCTACCACAAGTTGAACCATCCTGTCCATCCATCGAGCTCCTCAAGCTTCCAGCTACCTGGTTGGTTAGGTTATACCGAACTCGCCATACAAAACCATAATCGGAGTTAATGTTAAAATAATAGGTATGCTCCTTATCGAGACAAACCGATGCCGATAGGTTAACGCTATTATCTCCATCCACTAACGAGTTCACCGTTTGGGAATGTACTAAAACGGCATTACAATCTGCACCATCATAAATTGAAAGAGTTAGGGCGGAAGAACATGTGGAGGCCGAATTAAAAACTAACTCCGAAAGATATCCCGAACAAGAGGGTTTAAATGACTGTCCCCAGGATTCACATTGCAACGTAGAAACAACAGTCCCGGCGGATGTAATGTTTCCTGCAGAATATCGCCTTATACTAGAGGTGAGCAATGCAAAAGACTCAAATAGTCGTTGACCATGGGTTATGATACCTGCCGGAGTGAGATGTGTTTCATCCGCCTTTGGCAAACCGTACATGGAGGTGTACTGAATATTAACATCCTCGGCATCGAGCTTTTGCTGTGCATTCAAAACAGCGGGCTGGTCGACCACGCTAGGGTTTTGTTCGTCTACCCCAAGAATGATAGGCAAGGAGGCATTATGAACTACATTATTGCGCAAATCGTTAACTAAGTTGCGCAGATTGCTCTCATAGCTCCGGGCACTGGTATTGTTTGTCGCATCCGATTCTCCCTGTATCCAGATAAAACCACGGACATGCACCGTGTGCCCTTCATTTTCTAAATCGGATATTGCATCATCCAGGGCGGCAACCATAGCATCATAATAACCACCTGCACCCGGCCCCCCCCAATCGGCATAGAGACTTGAACCACCTTTGGTATATTTAAAAATGGCAGGATTATATCCTTCCCGTTTAAGCTCCCTGCTAAATGTAACTTCTGCCCCGAAATGCCCTGATGCAAACCGTCCTTCCTGTGGTTGCATGGTTATCCACCCATCGGATTCGGTGTTGTCAATATACGTGTAATTCAATCTTATTTGACTATCCAAATTATCGGTATCCGTTGGATAATAGGCAGCATCACCCTGCCATCCTTGCGCATTGGACTGCCCTGCCCAAATAAATAAATCAATAACTTCCTGTGAATAGGTATTTCCAATTACAGCCCAAACCAATAGAAGGCCAAGTATTTTCATTCTCATAGTATTGTCGGATTACCAATAACTTGTGTAGAATTTTAAGACTTTGTATTAATATTAGATTTTATGTGGGCATTACTGGATTCGAACCAGTGACCCCTACCCTGTCAAGGTAGTGCTCTAAACCAACTGAGCTAAATGCCCTTAATTACGCCGGCGAATATACAAATTTTTACTTCGATAACGATGCAGTCCGTGTCGGGTATTTTGATCTTGATTCCTCCGGCGGCCGCGCGGGTATTTTATATCGGAACCCTTTTATAAGGAGTATGTAAAATCAGGATGCTTACCACCTTAATAATTGATATCTGCCAGCAAACGAAGTTTTTCTGCCTTCAGTATCTGAATCCTTCGCCCCTGAATATTTACCAGCCCCTGTTGTTTGAATTCCGACAGGAGGCGGATCACCGATTCGGTAGTGGTTCCCACAATGTTGGCCAGTTCTTCGCGGGTGAGGTTAATTTTAAGGTACTGTTCGGCATCCCAGTCGAAAGTTCGTTTAAGCTGCAGGAGTACTTCGGCCAAGCGCTCTCGAACGGTTTTTTGGGCAATATCGGTAATGTAGTCGTTGGCTTCGCGCAACTCGCTGCAGGCAATCTGCAGAAGGTCCATGGCAAAATCGCCGTTGGTTTTTACCAGGCGGGTTACCTGTTCGCCGGGAACAAATACAATTTGCGCCGGTTCAATGGCCCGGGTACTGGTACAAGCCAATTCGCCGGTAATGGTGGAGCGAAAGCCCATAATATCGCCCGGTTTGGCAAAGCGAATAATTTGATCCTTGCCGTCGTTACCGGTTTTATAAATTTTAATGACTCCCTGGAACACTACGTAAAATCCGCTGATCCGACTGCCCTCCTGGTAAATAACCGCACCCCGTTTGTAGGTATCTGGCACGGAATGAAGGGGCAGGCCGTTCAGTTCGGCTTCGGACAAATGCCGAAACACCGTGGTAGACCGGA
Organism: Bacteroidota bacterium; assembly: GCA_003252385.1. GTDB lineage: Bacteria > Bacteroidota > Bacteroidia > Bacteroidales > UBA10428 > UBA10428. The sequence continues at coordinate 8,936 of QKEH01000123.1, forward strand.
AAAAATCGCGCAAACTGGCGCTATCCTGCAGTTTATTCTCCTTCATGGCAGCACAAAGATAACGGAAAATTGAAGCCCCTTGCTTCTGTCCTGCCGGCAAAAGAATGAACAAAGTCCACTCCCGGGAGTTTTTGTTACATCAGGCTTTGCTTCTCTATCAACAGAAATGTGTAAATTTATTGGAACGCCCCGGGGCATATTCAACTACAAACAATTATGAAAAAACAACTGGAAGTTACCTGGAAACAGGGTATGGCTTTTGAATCGGAAATAGACGGTTTCAAACTCACCGTGGATGCAGCTCCCGAGACAGGTGGCGAAAATCTTGGCCCCCGCCCCAAACCGCTCATGATGCTGGCTCTGGGAGGATGCACCGGAATGGACGTAGTGTCCATCCTGAAAAAAATGCGTATCGAACCGGAAGCATTCTCCATGAGTATTGAAGGCGAAATTTCGGACGAACATCCGAAGCGTTTTACCAAAATGCACTTGGTGTATACCTTTAAGGGTAAGGACCTGCCTATAGACAAGCTGGAAAAAGCCATTAAACTCTCGCAGGAGCAATATTGCGGAGTGAGTGCATCGTACAAGGATGCCATGGAGCTGAGTTACGAGATAAAACTACTCTGATTGCCCACCCTGCTGCAAAAATACGTCAGGGGTACCGCCTCGCTGTTCTACCCCGAGTTGTGTGTAACCTGTGGCAACAAGTTACACCAGCCGGGGCAGGTATTGTGCACTCGCTGCCGAAACACCCTTCCGGAAACGGGTTTTTCGATTACCGGCCACCATGCTGTACGCGATATTTTTACCGGACGCCTGCCCGTTGAAGGAGCCATGGCTCTGCTCTTTTTTGAGAAGAGCAGCAAGTACCGCCGTTTGCTGCATGCATTGAAGTACAAGCGACACCTTCAGTCGGGAAAATTTCTCGGTCAGCTCATGGGGGCTCGTCTGAGCGAATCGGGCTTTCGTTGCGATGCAATTGTACCCGTTCCTTTGCACCCGGTAAAACACCGTACCCGGGGATACAATCAAAGTGCCGTACTGGCTCGCGGGATAGCCGATATGCTGCATTGCCCGGTTTGTGAAAATGTACTGCGCCGCACGGTACACAACCCCACACAAACCCAAAAAAGCCGCTACGACCGATGGGTGAATGTGGATGGCATATTCGAAAGTGTTCCGGGAAACCGGCTGCAAAACCACCACCTGCTATTGGTCGACGATGTGGTTACCACCGGAGCCACCCTGGAAGCTGCCGGTCAGGAACTATTGAAAATTCAAGGTGTGCGACTGTCAGTGGCAACCGCTGCTTACGCATTTCATTAAGGCTGAGCTAATACGGCACACCAGACCAACTGCCCCTGATCCTTCCTATTAAAATGAAAAAATTGTGCTAAATGCTTTCTTTTGGGCTGCCCTCAATTATAGAAACCAAGGTAGTTCGAGTTCCCAGTTGGAACGTACATTCACCGGATCGGGATAGTAACGTACCTTTTCGGGTTGAATGTGTTTCAGGTAATTTCCCGTATCCCAAACCCCGTTGCCGTTACGGTCAAAAATCACTTTCAGCTTGTATTCCTTCGGATCGAGAAACAGAAACTCGATATACCCGTCGTGAGTAACGGATTGTTCCTTCACCAGTTTTTCGTTGGTATCCAGCAGTTGAACCAGTACCCTGCCGGTTACCTGTTGCAAATTCAAACGAATGGTTCCATAGTACTCTTCGGAACGTGTGGTAAAGCGAAATTTGACAGTATCGTTGGTTTCGGAATAGATGTCGTGTATGACGCTGTCGGGGAAAAAAACTTCGTAAGTGGTTTCGCTTTGGGGCTTATAATGAATCCATACCCTGAACAACGACAAACTGTCGACCTCCAGTCGGAATCGTTCGCGAAGAAACACACTATCATTTTTCACCCTGAACAATTTCAGACTGTCGGTACGCAATTCGGCAATGGGGGTCGGACTGATTAAGGCAATGCTCTGATCCAGATCAAAATTACTTCCGGTATTATTGGCAATTTGCAACCCGGGACGTGGTACCTCCGGAACGGAATCCGTGGTTTCCTCCTGCCCGCGCAACAATCCCCTTCGCTGGCGCCGGGAAGTGTTTTGCTGCGGATCTACGTAGCGCATTAACAAGGTATCCTTCTGACTGTAAACGTTATTCGACGAATCAAACATGGGGTAACACACCTCCATCCACAGGCTGTCCAAGGATATCATAGCGGTATCGGTAAGCCAAAGCTTTAAAGTATCCTGCCCGGTAGTTCTTTCTCTTAAAAACCAATTTGGTGTTGCCGGGGTAATATACAGCGGAAAAATATCCACCGTATCCACAGGTTCCTCATTAAAGCTGAAGAAAAGCTTTTCCTTCCGGTCGCGTTTGTAATCGGTCAGGTATTGAGTGTAGGTTTCCTGGGTAAAAAATTCCAGTTCGGTATGGAACGAGTAGTACATTTTTTCCTTGGGCAGCGTATCCGCAACTAACGAATCGGCACCATTCTTTAACGTGTCGATTTCCTGGGTATGAAATACCACCGAATCGGCCGGGCTGCTCAACGAGTCGTTGTGCATGGATGTAGCGATCAGGGAATTGTAAAGGGTACTGTCCTGAATAACCAAATCCTGACTGAATTTTTCCGGAGTCAATACAATAACCGAATCCAGAAAAGCCAAGGCTTCGGTAGATAAATCGTAGCGCAGATTTCCGTTCCCGTCTTTTAAGGCAAAAACCCGATAGCTGCCACACTCCAAATTGGGGATCACAAATTCGCCACCGGGGTTGGTACGAGCCACATAGCTGGGTTTCTCCAGCAGGGGAGCTGAGTCGTTCAGGTTGGCGTACAACATAACCAGCATGCGCTCCTTATCGGGTTGATGATCGAAAGCACTAACCACCTTGCCTTCCACATTCATGGAATCAATGTACCCTTTCAGCGAAAAAATATATTGATAGTTTTCCAGTACGTTGCCTTCGTTGTTATCGGCAATGGCATTGCCAAAACTAATGGTATAGGTGGTACTGTCGAACTCTGCCTCCCGGGGTATATCCACCTGAATGGCTCTGCCGCGCAGCACGGGTATGGGATTCCCTTCAATGGGTGGCGAAACCATCATTTCCTGGTACACGTCCTTCAACTGAACAAACTCATCGAAGTAGATCACAATTTTGTCTTTCGGCTCAAAATTGACGGAATTCTGAGGGGGTTTGGTTTTTATAACCACGGGAGGGTCTTTATCCACAGGCCCGCCATACGGCGAACCCAATTGAGCACAACCTGCACCCAACAGGAATAAAAATGCCATAACGATCCAGGCAGAATACTTTCTATGAATGCGATTGAAATGTTGAATGAAGTAGTTCATGATGGTCATAGTTCTGCCTGAGAATTTACTCTTCTAAGTTCTTTTTAACCCTTCCCCCAACCGTATACATGGGGATACGATAGAATATGGAATAGCTGAACCCCATGTTCAATCGTTTGCTTCCCTTGCCATAACCCGGAATGTACAAGGGATCCATAATGGTATTATCGGGGCTGTGCAGACGTAAACGTGCCCGAAATGCCCACCCGATAAAAAAGTTGGGGAAAATCTCGCCTCGTATACCGCCAACCACTTCAAACCAGTGGGTTTCGCCCAAAGGCACCCTGGTAGATGACGTTACCGATCTTCCACCCCAATAGTTATCGGTTATGGTTAAGTTGGGGACCTGATATTGATAACTGGCAAAACCATACCGAAGACCCAGATACATCATTTCGTATTGATCCACCGTGAGTTTCTTCTGCATGCTGTTAATATCCACCCCAATGCGGGCAAAACTGCCCGTGGACGAATAGGAATACAGATCGTTCTCCTTGGATACCAATTCCTGACCATACTCCACGGTAGCATAGTAGCGTGGCGCCACCTCAAAATCGGCTGAAACTTCGAAGGGTTTCCGGTCGGTATCTATATAGCCGAGAGCGGTACGGGAAAGATCGTACCCTATACGCAGACCCTTCTTGCGACCGGGTTGCGCGTGTGTAAGCCCCAAACAGAGGATGAGCAGAAACAAACTAAAAGAATATCTTAACATGCTCTTCATCGGTTGGCTTAATATCGGGTAACACAATCCGTATGCTGGTAATCAGGGTATCGGTAGTCTGTACGGAGTCGATATGGAAAAAATACTGAAACCCACACGCCTCGTTGATCAGATGCAACTGCCGCCGGTAATGAAAGGTGAGTTTATCATAAAAATAAAGGGTGTCCGTTTTATACTTCCACAGGGTATCTCCCGGCCGGGTATACACGGTATCCGGAAACCGATACAGGGTATCCACCTGGCTGTAACGGAATAAAAAGGAACAGGTATCGGCCAGTTGCGATAAAGGAAGCGCCAGGCCGTTCACACTTACACTGTCATAAAGGTTACTGTCGTTCTCCACCAGCCCGTCGGCACAAAAAAAACTAAGGGTGGTATCGGCTTCCACACCGGAAGTAGTGCGATAAAAACCCACATTAACCAACGGATTACTTACTGTAACACAGGTATCATCGTCGGCACAGGACCACACCAGCAACCAGGTGAGTGTTCCAATAAGCAGGATATGCAGGGTTTTATTCACGGGTACAATCTTGTTTCGAGCGCTAGCTATTCTAAAAGGGCTGCAAGATAGTAATTTTAGCCCGATCGCACTTACAAATAACGTGCCTTGTTATGGCAGCAGTGGCTAAACTGCCTTGGGTGCCCTCAAGAAATGATGAAAGGCTCATCTTTACCTGTGTTCTTGGTAAACTTTACGGCACGAAAAACGTTTGATTGTTATAACTTTGCGTTTCATTTAGAAGAGCAATTTTACGCATACAAAAACACAATTACATATTATGAAGAAAGCAATTCTGGTTATTCTCGATGGATGGGGAATAGGGAACAAAGGAAAAAGTGATGTGATCGCACAGACAGCAACTCCCAATATGGATGACTTAACTGCCAGGTATCCCAACTCGCAGCTGCTAACCTGTGGCGAAGATGTGGGACTGCCCCAGGGCCAAATGGGCAACTCCGAAGTGGGCCACCTGAATATTGGCGCCGGCCGTGTGGTATATCAGGATCTGGTACGGATCAACAAAGCCATTCGCGAAAATTCCATCAGCGATAACGAACATCTGAAAGAAGCGTTCGGCTATGCACGCGATAAGAAAAAATCGGTACACCTCATTGGGCTTATCGGACCCGGAGGGGTTCATGCCATGAGCCATCACCTTTTTAAACTTTGCGATATTACCAAAGACTACGGACTGAAAAACGTATACATACACGCATTGACCGATGGACGCGACACCGACCCAAAAAGCGGATTGGGCTTTATGGAAGAAGTGGTGAATTACCTTAAAACCTCCAACGGCAAAATTGCCAGCCTTATTGGCCGGTACTATTCCATGGATCGCGACAAGCGCTGGGAACGCATCAAACAAGGGTACGACCTGATGGTATCCGGCAAAGGAAAACCAGCCACCGATGTAATCCAAGCCATTAAGGAATCGTATGCCGAAGGTATTACCGATGAATTCATTAAACCGGTGGTACTGGTTGATGATGCAGGTAAAGCTCTGGGAACCATTCAGGAAGGCGACGTAGTGATTTGCTTTAACTACCGCACCGACCGCCTGCGCCAGGTAACCACGGTGCTTACCCAGCAGGACATGCCCGACCACGGCATGAAGACCTTACCGCTGAAATACCTGACCATGACCACCTACGATGAGAGTTTCAAAGGGGTGCAGCCCATTTTTGAGAAAATGAAGATTACCAATACCATGGGCGAAGTGGTATCGAAAGCCGGAGGAAAGCAGATTCGCATTGCCGAAACCGAAAAGTATGCCCACGTAACCTTCTTCTTTAACGGAGGCCGCGAGGAAGAATTCCCGGGCGAAAAACGTATTCTTATACCATCGCCAAAAGTAGCCACCTACGATTTGCAACCCAAAATGAGCGCCCCGGAAGTTACCGATGCCATCGTTGCCGAATTAAATAAGGGGGAAGCCCAGTTTGTATGTTTGAACTTTGCCAATGGCGATATGGTGGGCCATACCGGCATTTACGAGGCCATTGAAGAAGCCATCCAAACTGTAGATACCTGCGTAGGTAAAGTAATTGATGCAGCCCGTGCCAATGGCTACACCGCCATGATCATTGCCGACCATGGCAATGCCGATAATGCGGTGAACGAAGACGGCTCACCCAACACCGCCCACTCCCTGAACCCTGTTCCCTGTGTACTGGTGAGCGACGACTATAAAAAAGTGGATAGTGGAATCCTGGCCGATGTGGCTCCCACACTGCTTACCATTATGGGCTTGGAAGTTCCCAAGGAAATGACCGGTAAAATTCTGGTATAATACCCACATTCCTTAACCTATTCAAAGAGCCGGGATTACCCGGCTCTTTTCATTACCTGCCGTTTCAGCAATACATATCACTATTTTAGGATGACACAATAGCCTTCGAACATTGATTCATCTCACTCCCAATTCAAAGCACAGGGCTTTCAATTTACCTAATTTCTCAGCTTGAAATTTTAAAACCCAAAGTGCTATGAAAAAACCAATCCATTACTTAATTACCCTAATTATGCTGAGCTGGGCCAGCATACTATCGGCACAAGATGGTGTGTCGATATACGTAAGCCCGGAGTGGGGGTGCGATTCGCTCTATGTATACGCCTCCAATATGAGTGGTTTTACCCATTATTCGGGATTAATAAATTACCAATGGTATGTAAATGGAACACCGGTATCCAACAATCCGGGATCGTTCGACACCCTGCTTACCCAGGGCGGCACCTATCAGATTACCCTGGATGCTTTTGATTCTGTCTGGAATCCAATGGGACGAGACTCCCGCTTGGTGGAAGTTTCCAGCCTCTCGCACTTCGATATCCGACCTGCACCGCAGGTTTGTCCCGGCGAAGAGGTAGAAGTGCAATTCAACTTCCGGGGCATGATTTATAACATGCAGTGGAATTTTGGCCATGGCAACACCCGAACCGAGAATTATCAGCGCATCGCGTACGACTCACTCGGAATTTACCCGATACAACTCTACGTGGAAACCGAATGCGGTTCCAATACCATTATACAAAACCTTCTGGTGTCCGATACGGTACGCCCCCATATTGAAATTTATACCCCCGGACACGTTTTCTGCCCGGGCGATCCGATTCGCTTCGAAACCTCCTATAAGGACGTTCCGGTTACCTGGCACATGAGCGATGGTAGCGTATTGCAAGGTTCCAGTGTGGTACATAGTTTTAATCACTACGGAAATTATGGAGTCACTGCCACGGTTACCAATCGTTGCGGTTTATCTGCTTCGGTCACCGACAGTTTTTCCATTCAGCCCGGTTTACAAGCCCGAGCCGAATTTGATTACTATTTCGAGAACGGTGAAAACTGTCCGGAATCGCCGGTACACTTTAATTCCCATTCCACTGGGTACCATCAGTGGCATTTTGGCGATGGCACCACCTCCAACGAGAGCTATCCGGTACACTACTTCACCCAACCAGGCACCTATCCGGTTCGCCTCATTGTGAGCAATAGCTGTGGCAGTTCCGACACTACCGTTCAACAAGTCACCCTGGAGTACCGCAATTGGGAATACCTGGGTTTCGAACCCTACTTCCGTTTTGACCGGGATAATTCAGGAAGCAGTTACGACACCTTGTTTTTATGCCCCGGAGAACCCTTCAATGCTTTTCTGGAAGGGGGGAATACCTCCGATGGTTACCAGTACATCTGGCATCTGGGCAATGGAAGCCAGTTAACCGGCTCTGAAATACACTATGCATATACCCAACCCGGACTCTACGAAGTATCTGTATCGGTTACCGACCGGTGTCACCGGTCGGCGTACAGCCGCACCCGCTGGGTGAAGGTAGATCCCGGACTACAGCCCATAGTACGTTTAAACTATACACCTAAGGAATTATGCCCGGGCGAAGAGGTGTACTTCTGGGACGAAAGCTGGTGGGACGAACAAACCCTGAACGTGTACAATCTGATCTACGGAGATGGTAACCAACAAAACCACATTACCGAATTATCCGACCATCCGCTACGCGTTTTAGCCTACCACCGGTATTCCAACGTGGGAATGTATCCATTCTCTTTCTCGGCCACCAACCTGTGCGGCAACTCCATCAGCCTGCACGATACCATCCGGGTATCGACCGATCCTCTGAAAAAACCCTTCTACTATGTAAACAATTCCACTTCCAACGAAGAAAGCGGATCGGGCGGAACGGGCGAACTGCCTTTCTGGAATATGCCAGTTGACAGCAACAGCCACGAATTTATTATTCCGGTACAATGGTTCGATTGGAGCCCGGCACTGAATGATACCTTCTATGTATACGCCTGGTATGGTGGGTTCTATCCTGATGGTGAAACCGGCGATCCGGCCGGAGTAGCCATGTATACCTCCTCCAGAATAGCCTCTGTAGATACCTTCCGTATTTATGTGCCGGTAAATCCACAAGCCCCTGCCCAGGTGGGATTCGCTGTGGGTTGGTATTGTGAACCCGGTAAAACTGGCGACGAACCCGACAGCTGGGGAACTCTGATGGCCGACACCCTACCCATACATTCTCTTCCGCTCTATGCCGGTGGTATTACCCATACTGCCGATTACACCATGGGCATGCCCGTGCAACTCAGCCCGTGGAACGGAATCTGCCGAAGTAGTTCGGTTAAAGGCGAATGGCGTGGGTACACTCCAAATCGAGTGGTTTCTCTAAGTATGTATGAAGATAAGGGCAGTTATAACTACAACCTGTACATTGCCGATGACGAACAAGGGAACAACAATGAATTTATATCGGGAGGACAATACAGCCAACGCTCCGAAAACGAATTGGTACTTTATCCCAATTCCGGCTATTGCCAGGACAGTGCCCGCTATGCCATCCAGCATATCAATAATGGCTTCCTGCTCACTGCGGTAAACGATCCTTGTTCTCAACAAGGCATGTATCTGGACTCTGTAACCTTCTTCCCGAACCAGGGAGATAACTCCGGAAATGGCAACGAACCGGCGTGCCCGGGCGACCCGGTACGTTTCGAAATTGCCGGCGGAACCAGCTATGTTTGGCATTTTGGCGACGGAGCAACCAGTACCCAAAAATTCCCGATGCACAGTTACGACAGTGCCGGTATATACCAAGCCTATGTGGTGGCCACCAACAGCTGCGGACGTACCGACACCATCTTTACTCCCGTTCGCATTGCCGACAATATCATGCCTTCAGCATCTTTCTATATGGAAGACTGGAACATACAGGTCGGTGATACGGCAGTCTTTATACCCGATGTAATGCATCGATCAGCTGCTGAATTCTATACCTATCAGTGGCAATTTGGCGATGGATCTTCTTCGAATCTGATGAGAGGTATCCACCGCTATACCCAGCCAGGCGCATATCAGGTACAACTTCGGGTTGAAAACGGTTGCGGTTTTAATCAGCAAACCATTACCATTCACGTTCAGGAAATGCTCAACCCCTGCACCGTGGAAGCCCGCTTCGAATTCGAAGTGCACGGTGATACCCTGATCCTGCACAATTATAGCCGGGGCGACAGCCTGCAGGTCAATTGGCAGTTCGGCGACGGAAATAGCAGTCCGGCCTGGAATCCGGTTCATATCTATACCCAACCGGGTGTCTATCGCATTTGTCTGTCGGTATTCGATCCCATACAAGAATGTGCCAACAACTTATGTCTCGAAGTGGTGATTGGACAGTTGGATTGCTATGCCGATTTCAGCTACGTAATTGATGACTATACCAACACTGTTCGGTTCTTTAACCAGTCGATCCATGCTAACCATTTCTACTGGCAATTCGGCGACGGCCTGCAAGGCTACAAAGCCAATCCGGTACATGTATATCCCCAATCCGGCTGGTACCGGGTCTCTCTCGATATTCGGGATACCCTCACCGGGTGCTTCAACCACCGCGAAAAAGAAATCTGGGTGGGCCAGCTGGATACCCTTACCGACTGCGTGCTTACCTGGGATTACTTTACCGACAGCATGACCGTAAACTTTAATCCGGAGGTTACCGGTACAGTTTCCAACGGTTACTGGGACTTTGGCGACGGTAGTTTTGGTTACGAACCTCAAATCAGCCATACCTATTCTGCCCCCGGTACCTATACCGTGTGTGCCCATATCTTCGACTCGTTGCGAGGCTGTCAGGCCGAACGTTGCGAAGAAATTACCCTGGGCAATTTAAACTGTCATGCCAATTTTGCCTTTATTGTCGACTCAGTTATTGCCCAAGTGGTATTCATTGACCAATCCAGCAGTACATTTAGCGAAGTGTATGTGGAATATGGCGATGGCCGTTTCGGAGTAACCGTGGATACCATTCACCAATATCCGGGTCCGGGTCGCTACCAGGTTTGTATGGGCTTCTACAACGAAACTACCGGGTGCTACCGGGAAATTTGTAAGGATGTATCCATTCCGGGCATGGTAGCCGAAGCGCTTTGCGAAGCTTCCTTTACAGCCATTCCGGTAGAAGGTACCCTGCGGGTGCGTTTTGCCGAAAACAGTCTGACCGAGTTCAATCGTTGGCATTGGAGCTTTGGCGATGGCGGTTTCGACACCCTGCCTAACCCAATACATGCCTTCCCACGACCCGGAGTTTACAGGGTGTGCCTGTCGGCCTTCAACAGCTCAACCCAGTGTTTCGATGAGGTATGCCGCACCATCAGTGTGGCAGGAGTTGACTTAACTGCTCCTTTAACTGCCAGTTTTGAAGCTATTGTCAACCCGATTACCGGTAATGTAAAACTGATCAATACCAGCGAGGGCAACTTTACAACGGCATATTGGATTTTAGGCGATGGTTCAACCGGTCAGTCGCGCGATACCCTGCGCCACCAGTACCGGCCCGGAATGTATCGCGTTTGCCTGATGGTTGCCAATGCACTCAATGGCCAATCCAACGAGTATTGCAAAACCATTACGGTGGGTGAGCGACCCTGCCTGATATCTGCCGATTTTAGCAGTTTTGTGAACGCAAGCACCCGCGAAGTGCGTTTAACCGATCAGTCGGTAGGTTCGCCCAATCGTTGGTTCTGGACCTTTGGCGATGGAAGTAGCTCAACCAAACGATCGCCTGTAAAGACCTATACCCGTGCCGGTTACTACCTGATTACTCTGGCGGTACGCGACACCCTAAGCGGTTGTTCGGACTTTACTTCGGAACTGATACAAGTGGGTTCAACCGATTGCTTTGCCAATTTTGAATACAGCATCAATCCGGATACCCGCGCTGTATCCTTCCTGAATACGTCCAACGGCAACCCCGGGTTCTTCTACTGGCTTTTTGGAGATGGTGCCTCATCGAGCGATGAAAATCCTGTACACACCTATACCGCTTCCGGAATTTATGGAATTGGGTTAGCCATAAACGGCAATGGCGGCTTGTGTAATTCATTAACCTCGAAAATCATACAAATTGGCGATGTCAATTGCAATGCCGATTTTCAGGTATATGTCGATTCAACCAGTAACCGGGCGTACTTCGACGCCGAAATACTGGGAGAAGCCACCAACCTGGTATGGACCTTTGGCGATGGCGGTGTTGCGAACGGAACGCAAGTTACCCACCGATACCTGGCTCCCGGCTTCTATACCGTGGGCTTAAATACCTACAACCATACCAATGGTTGCATGGATTTCACCCGGAAAACCATTCTGATTGGACAACGCGGTATCGATGTGGAACCGGAATTTTTCTATCGGGTAAATGAAGCTTTGCTCACTGTTGACTTTATTGACAACTCTCTGGGTGAAGTTGCCGTTTATACCTGGAATTTTGGGGATGGTAATACCTCATCCGAACAGAATCCGTCGCACACCTATTCGCAAGCAGGCTATTATAACGTTTGCCTGACCGTTGAAACGGACGGAGGAATCGCTAATACCCGATGCGAACGCATACGGGTAAGCAACACCGGCAACGAGTGTCTTTCCCAGTTCATTTACAACGTAGATTCATCGAACCTCGAAGCCAGTTTCACCGACGTATCGCTGGGTCAACCCAATGGTTGGAACTGGAATTTTAACGATGGCCAACACTTTACCACACAAAACCCGGTAGTTACCTTCGACAGCGCCGGTATCTACCGCGTAGCAATGGAAATAAGCAATTCCACTACCGGTTGTCGAAGCAGAAGTTTTGGGGTAATCAATGTTGCGAAGGGCTCAACTGGTCTTATTGCCGCCTTTATGTACGATGTTGACACCAATGCCTTTAAAACCAACAGCTACCCGGTAGATCTGGTGGCTTATCCGGGCGAGTCAGCAGCCAACTACCTGTGGGATCTGGACGACGGAGCAACCTTCGCCGGAGCTACCGAGTTCACTTACAACTACAGCGAACCGGGAATCTACAACGTTTGCTTCACCCTATCCGATCCGGTAACAGGGGCCTCGGCAACCGACTGTCAGGTAGTGTCTACGGTAACCGATACTTCCACCATCGAAGGTCTGGTGAACCGAATCGGACTAAGAGACGGACTTTCAGTCTATCCGAACCCGTTTACCGACTATACAAAGATTGTTTACAGTCTCCGCCAAACGGAAGTGATTGAACTGGATGTATACGACGAAACCGGCCGTCATGTAAGCAATCTCATCCGCACCCAAAAAGAATCAGGAATCCATGAATTGTATTGGAATGCTGAAGCTTTAGAACCCGGTGTGTATATTATTCAGCTAAAAGCTGCCAAAAGTGGACTACTCCAACCCATTTGCGTAGTGAAACACTAACCGGTTGTAATACCCGATAAACAAAGAGGCCGCACTAGTTCTGCGGCCTCTTTTCATAATAACCGTTTTAGCGGAATCAAACATACTGCTCAGTCAGAATACTAATTCATTCTCACAGAAATTTTGTAACTTATCTGGGAAAAGTATTTGCCACGTTATGAAGCTGTTTCTATTTCTGGTGTTTTCCCTACTCGAACTGAATAGTATTGACGGGGAGTATACCTTTGAAGCTCTTACCACCATTGATGGCCTGTCGCAAAACGATGTTTTATGTATTTATCAGAGCAGCGATGACTATATGTGGTTTGCTACCGTTGATGGACTTAACCGATACGATGGCTACGAATTTCAAATATTACAAGCCTCTGTGGATGGCAAGAACTCCATGAGTTCCAATCTGGTATCCAGAATTGCTGAAGACCAGGACAAAAATCTATGGATCGGCACCTTTAACCGGGGCATCTCCAAATATAACCTGGTTACCGAACAGTTCAGTCATTACTACAATACCCCGGAAAACCCCGATCTGATTAACGAAAATTATGCCTCCGGATTATGGTGTGATTCCAAGAACCGGATATGGGTAAACACCTATAAAGGAATCTATTGTTTGATTCAAAATGGAAAGGAGCCACCAACTATTCAAAAGTTCCAACACAACTCTGAGAATTCGAATAGCCTGTACAATAATATCACCTACTCCATTTTAGAAGATTCAAAAGGTCAGATCTGGGTGTGTACATACAGCAGCCTGGATCGCATGGTTATGGGCAATGATAATACCCCCAACAACAAATTTGTACATTATGGAACCCAGCTGCAAACATGGGGAGTGGGTGAAGTTATCGAAATTGAAGAAGGATATGTTTTCAGCCATCACAATGGAGTCCATCTGATCCGGTTCGATAGTAATAATTACCAGCATCCTAGGTATACGGAACTGAGTTCCTTCCAGGGAAAAGCCATGGAACGCGATCAGTATGGCAATATCTGGGTGGGCAGTCACCTAGGTATACTTCTTTTGGAGTACCAACCCCATAGCAAAAACTTGTTTGTACCGACCCAACACTTTACAGCCGGACCCACTTCCAACTCATTAAATCACCAATTTGTAAGGAGCCTGACCCTGGATAATTCCGGCATTATGTGGATTGGAACCAATGGTGGGGGTGTTTCCAGATACAACCCAAAAAAGACCAAATTTCGTCACTATAAAAAAACCGCCTTGGATGGAAGTATATCCAATAATAAGGTATGGTCCATTCTGGAAGATTCGCAGGATAACCTGTGGCTCGGCACAGAGGGGGGCGGACTAAATTTGTTACCCGCCAGTAATAGTCATAATTACAGTTCCGGATTCACCACATTCAGTGTAAATTCACCCAACGATCAAAACTTTGTGTTCGACCTCATTGAATTACGGAATCGACCTGTCCCCACGCTCTGGGCCGGTACAGGTTATGAATCGAAACTGGTTCAGCTCACCCATCACAACCACGGCTGGGAAGTACAACCCCATTATACCCCAAGTTTTTTTTATATTATATGTCTGGCACAGGATGAATTTGGCAATGTGTGGACTGGCACCTACGACAACGGTCTGGTAAAATCTATTTCTTCCCAACCCGAACAACACATTGTATATACGACCGACAACAGTACCCTGCCTTCCCAAATCATTCGGTGCATTACCGAAGACTCCAAAGGACGCCTATGGATAGCCACCACGGAAGGATTGGCAGTGATCCCCCGTGAAGACAAACAAAAGTATGCTCCACATTTTACCATTTTTACCAACCAACCCAACGATTCTACCAGCCTCAGCCACAACTATGTTGTTCCAATAGTTGAAAGCTCTAACGGAACTATTTGGATAGGAACTTTTGGAGGTGGATTGAATCAGTACGTGGAGGGAACCAGTCTGATCAATGGTCACTTTAAACGGTACACCACCCACAATGGATTACCCAGCAATACCATCAAACAAATTATTGAAGACGATGATGGCTTTCTATGGATCAGCTCTAACCGAGGGCTTAGCCGTTTTGATACACTAACCGAAACATTCCGCAACTTTGATATGTCGGACGGCTTACAAGCTCCGTCATTTACGGATCGATCGGGCTGCAAACGAAAAGATGGCGAAATACTGTTTGGAGGAGTGAACGGATTCAATGCATTTTACCCCTATGAAATTTCCGAAGATACCACCCCCCCAACGCTTGTTTTCACCAACCTGGAAATATTCAATCGAATTGTACATACCGGTGACGAACTAAACGGACGGGTGTTGCTACCCCAATCCATAAACTCCATCAATCACATACGCTTAAAACATTCGGAAAATAATTTCACCCTCCATTTTGCCGGCCTTAATTATACCTCGCCCCAGAAAACACTCTACAAATACCAGCTGGTCGGATACGATCAGGAATGGTACACCAAAAAAGCCGACCGGCGATTCGCCACCTACACCAACCTGAAACCCGGAAAGTATACCTTCCGGTTTACCGCGGCCAATAGCGATGGTTTTTGGAACAAAATACCCCGCGAGTTGCATATTGAAATTGCCTCTCCGTTTTGGGACAGCATATGGTTTCGGACTGGCACCATAATATTGCTGGTTTGTTTGGTGTTTTTAGTATTCCAGTTCCGAACTCAACAAATACGTAAAAGAAACCTGGAACTGCAAGATGCGGTTGATAAACGCACACAGGAAGTACAACAAAAAAATTCTATATTGCGAGTGACAACAGAAAAACTCGACGACACCAACACCATTTTACAAACACGACAACACCTCATTGAAGAACAAGCCTATGAACTTAAACAACAACGCGATGAACTGATGGAAGCCAATGCGGCCAAAGACAAATTGTTTTCCATTGTTGCTCACGACCTCAAAGATCCGTTTAATGCCTTGTCGGGATACTTGGAGCTATTTCAACTTCAGTTCGACTCCATCTCAACAGAGGAAAAAAAATCGATGCTCGACCGTGCTGTAAAATCCCTGGATGCCATTCGGGAATTATTACTGAATCTGTTGATGTGGAGCCGGGCACAAAATGGCAGTATACAGTTCCATCCCGAGAAAAGAAACATCATCGAAATCATAAGGGAAATTATCAAGACGCTGGCCTTCCAGGCTGTAGAGAAGCAAATCGAACTAAATTTTGTTACCCAAATACCAGGTATGCTGGTTACTGTTGATAGGGAACTGATCAAAACAGCACTTCGGAATATACTGAACAATGCCATCAAGTTCACCCGCCCCAATGGAAACATAACGATTAAATTTCAATCGTTGCAGCATAAAGTCTCCATCAGTATCACGGATAATGGTATCGGGATTCCTGAGGAAATGAGAGCCAAACTATTCCGTAAAGATCAGCACGTTTCAACGCTGGGCACAGGTGATGAGAGCGGCACTGGCATGGGGCTGATAACCTGTAAGGAATTTGTTGAGCTACACCAGGGTACCATTAAAATTGAAAGTATCGTTGGAGAAGGCACCACAGTAACAATAACTCTTCCTAAATAACCATTTTCATCATGCACAACCTTAACTCATGCGTATAGTTCTCTCACTTTTCCTGCTTACTGGTTTCATTCAGCTGGCTGCCCGCGAATACAGCTTCGAACAAATTACCTCGTTTGATGGACTGTCGCAAAACAACGTTCTGGCTATTTGTAAAGATGATGAAGGTTACATGTGGTTTGGCACCTACGATGGACTGAACCGTTACGATGGCATCGATTTTAAAAACTACCGCGCAGCCGATGATTCCAACTCACTTACCAGCAACCTGATTCGGACACTCACCACCGATAAACTGGGAAATGTATGGATTGGCACCTTTAACCAGGGAGTATGCCGCTTCAATCGCAGGACCGAAGAATTCACCCAATACCGAAATACGGCCCAACATCCTAACCTGATAACCGGAAATGCCATTAACCGTGTGTTTTGCGATTCAAAAAACAGAATATGGATAGCCACCAACACCGGATTAACCTGCATGATCCCCAGCCCGGATGGATCGTATCAGTTTGTTAAGATCAACCACAACCCCGATGACCCTAACTCCCTGGATGATGATTTTGTGCAAATTGTTACCGAAGATTCCAATGGAAGAATCTGGGTAAGTTGTTACAGAAGGTTGGAATTAATGATCCCCGGCAAGGAGAAGGAAGTACAAAACAAATTCTACCATATTACCGATTTGGGGCGCTTTGTTGATATTCGGCAACTCTTTGAGATAGATGAAGGGATGCTGTTTGCTAATTACGGAGGCATCACCCTGCTAAATTTTGAGAACGGCGATCCGGAAAAGCCGATATTTAAATCATACGTGTCCAAACCGTACTTTCACATGCAACGCGACCGGGATGGAAATATTTGGATTGGCGGTCATAACGGCGTAGATCGCTTCGAATACCATAAAGGATGCGAACCCCTTTTTACCGTTCATTCCATAATTGCCGAAGGCGAAAACGACTATAGCCTCAGCGAATTATTTATCCGTTCCATGTACTTCGACGATACCGGTATACTCTGGTTTGGCACCAATGGCGAAGGGGTATTGAAACACAATACCCAACGCAGTCGTTTCCGCCATTACAAAAAAACCGATGAAAAGGGCAGCCTTTCCCACAGTAAAGTGTTTACCATATACGAGGATGAGGCCTACAACGTATGGATTGGTACAGAAGGTGGAGGCATCAATTTGTTGGACTACTCCCACGAGAAGAACTATAAAAACGGATTCCGACATTTTGATGTATGCCCGCCGGGTCAACAAAACTTTGTTTTTGACATTCTCAATACAGGTACTTCTCAACATCCCGATATTTGGGCAGGTGTAGGTTATTTGTCGCGTACGGTTCGGATGAAAGCAGTAGGAAACAATTATGTTCCCCAGCCCATATTGCCCGATATTACCCATCAGGTAATGATTCTCTGTAAAGACGAGTTTGGAACCATTTGGCTGGGCACTTACGATGGTGGACTGGTAAAATACAAACCTTGGGACCAGGGTAAATTCTACATATATACCCCAAATAACAGTGCACTGCCCACACGCATCATACGTAATATTATCGAAGACTCCCGCGGACGTTTATGGATTGGCACCGATGTGGGTTTGCTGCAGCTCACCCGTGAACAAAAACAAAAAGACAATTTGGATTTTACGCTCTTTCAGCACGACCCAAAAAACCCGAAAAGCATCAGCCACAATTACACGGTACCCATTGTAGAAACTACCCGGGGCGAAATTTGGATCGGTACATTCGGTAATGGAATTAACCAGTATCACGAAGGAAGCACCTTAAGCAACGGCACCTTCACCTTTCTGAATATGGACGACGGATTACCCAACAACACCATTAAACACATTATCGAGGATAATATTGGTAACCTTTGGATTACCAGTAATAAAGGCCTTTCCCGTATAGACACCACACGCACCCGGATTCGTAACTACTCCACCCACGATGGCTTGCAGGATATGGACTTTATTGACCTTTCAGGCTGCAAACTCCACGATGGCGAAATACTATTTGGAGGCGTGAAAGGTTTCAATGCCTTTTATCCGAAGGAAATCACTCAGGATACCTTACCTCCCCAAGTGGTTTTTAACGATTTGGAGGTAATGAACCAACGGGTACATGTCAATGAAAAAATCGATAATAATATCATCCTTACCCAAACTCTGAACATGACCCGTGAAATTGTGTTAAAACACACCCAGAACAATTTCAGGATCTACTTTTCAGCCATACACTATGTGGCTCCCAAGGGCAACCTTTTTAAATACAAGCTCGAAGGCTTCGACAAGGTGTGGACCACTGCCAAATCGGACCTGCGCATTGCACGCTACACCAATTTGGATGCCGGCAAATATACATTTATGGTACATGCCGCCAATAGCGATGGCATTTGGACCAAAGAGCCCAAAACCCTGATCATCGAAATCAGACCCCCGTTTTGGCTGACCACCTGGTTTAAAATCACGCTGTTAATTACTTTATTGGCGGTAAGTGTGGGCTTGGTACTCTTCCGTTTTTACCTGATGAAGCAACGCAATATTATTCTTCAGCAGGAAGTGGAAAGACGTATTGACCAAACCATTGAAATGAACCGAAAATTGCTCCACCAGGCGGAAACCCTTAAAGAAACCAACCAGGCTCTTGAGGAACGGCAAAAGCAGGTTCAGGAACAAGCCAACATACTTACCGAACAACGCGATGAGCTCTACCACGCCAACACCATAAAGAACAAACTCTTCTATATCATAGCCCACGATCTTAAAAACCCATTTACCACCCTTTCGGGTTTTATGGATATGCTGCTACTGCGCTATGAAAAATATAGCGATGACAAACGAAAATCGATGATCCGGCATGCGATCCAATCCATCAATTCCATTCAGGATTTATTGCTGAATCTGCTCACATGGGCACGTTCTCAGAGCGGTAACATTTCATTTACCCCAACCGATGAAGACCTGATCCCCATTATTATCGAATGCATCGAAATGGTATCGCTTCAGGCAGCGGAAAAAAACATAGAAATCCATTTTGATCCCAAAGAAGATCAACTCACGCTGAATATGGATGAAGACCAGATTAAAGCAGTACTGCGCAACCTGCTAACCAATTCAGTAAAATTCACCCATTACCAGGGACGTATTGATATTCAGCTTCAAAAAACCGATGCCTGGATTACCATCCTCATCAACGACAACGGCGTAGGTATCCCAAAAGATAAACTCTCTTTATTATTCCGCAAAGATCAACATATTACTTCAAGAGGCACTTCGGATGAAAAAGGAACCGGACTCGGACTAATTACCTGTAAAGAATTTATTGATATGCACCAGGGTACCATTTCCATTGAAAGTGCCGTAGAAAAAGGCACCCAGGTAACTATTCATCTGCCAAGAAAAAGATAAGCCCCAATCCGATTTTCAATGAATATTCTCCTTTTGGGCAGCACCGGCATTTTAGGGAAACAGGTACTCGGCCTGCTTACCCGGCAAACCCCTCATCGCATAGGTGTGCTGCTCAGGAAATGCATACCGGGTTCCGGAAACGATTCCAACGTTTTGGAGTTTGAAGGCGATATTCTAAAAAAGGATACTCTTTTACCAGCCTTTTGTTGGGCCGATGTAGTGATCAATTGTACAGGCAAAGTCAGCTATCGGAGAACCGATCGAAAAAAACTCTACCAGCTCCATGTGCAGGGCACACGAAACCTGGTTGACCTGTGCCAACAGGAAAATAAAATGCTCGTACACACCAGTTCGGCATGTATTTATGGTTCCAGCCATCAACCAATTCGGTTCACCGAAACGAATGTGGATCCAAAACGAGTATATGCAACACGCTCTGCCTACTACATTACCAAATTCGAATCGGAACGGGTGGTAATTGAAAGTAACTTGCCGGCTGTTATTTTACGCCCGGCATCGCTGGTACACAATGGTCATTCAACTTTAAATAACCTGCATAACTGGCTGAACCACGGAATCTTTCCACAACTCCGGGGTGGTGCCTGTTTTATTTCGGTAGAACAAGCGGCTCAAGCCCATGTTGACGCCCTTCAACTTTTACTAAATAACCCCGAAGAGCAATATATATTTAATCTTGGGGCACAAAACCTTTCCTTCAGTCAGATTGCCGAAAGATACCAAGCCGGACACCCCCGGAGGTTGCTACGTATACCCTATGCCGTATTATTTTTAGCCGGATGCTTGAATAACGCTATTCTGGAACCTGTTTTTAACTGCTCCCCACTGCCCTTAGAACGTGTAAGGCTTGGCAGAGAATATTGTTTTTTGAATTTCGAAAAAGCGGAAAAACTGTTGTGGCTGGCAAAGAACAAATATCCCGAATTCTGATTTGTAAAGAGGCAACTTAGTATACCGTACAGGGTACAAAGACAGAGAATGCCTTCTAGACCTTTGGCTTAATATTCTAAATCCCCAGAAATATTGCTTGATCCGTTTCAACCAAAAAAAGAGACAGGGCAACAAATGAATGCTACCCTGCCGTCTACCTAAATCCAACCAAACCCTACATCAAATATTAACCGTGAAACAACCTATGTCAGTCAATATTTTTTCTCGTTGTTATAGATACAAAGATATACTCACCCCGTATCGCAGATATTGGCACTTTCACGCATATTGCTATGAAATATACGCATTTTTATATGGGTATTTACCGACAATACCGGGATGGGTTGACGAGTGTTCGTCATGCTGACGACTAAAAGCAATCTTCCTGCACGCTCTGTTTTTCAGGATACTGCGAATACCGTTAAGTGTCATTCGCACTTCATTCTTTCCCGATCGCAAATGGGTAATATCCACATATACCTCGAAGTCTTCCTTAAGCAGGGAGCTATCTTCCAAGAGCTGCTCAAAGAAAGCATGCATACCGTTCTTGGTCAGAAAACCTCTGAATTCTACCCGCATACTGTTTGCCTCAGGATAAACTTCTATCGAAAAATTATTTTCCATACCCCAAAGCTAGCCCAAAAGCCACCGTTAATCAATGCGAAAAGTACCCAAATTAGTGCGGTTAACCGACACACATCATTTCGTATTTCACGCAAACAGAAACAAATGCGGCCCACTTGTCTAGCGGTCTCTTTACGTAAACTAAAAAATGTTTAGCTTTGATTTACCATCACAGCTGTTGGATTATGTTTAAGAGGTTTTTCGGCATGGAACTACCCGTAAAAATTTCCTGGTTTACGGGCATCCTGTTTTTCAACATCATGGGCCCGCTTCAGGCACAAAACAATACATTTCGCATACTTAATCAGGAATTGGCACTTAAATTGGCACGAAATGCTAACCTCGAATTTCTGAATCAAAAAATTGAATTCGAATACAAATTTACATCTTCATCTGCACCGGGTGAACACCAGTCGGAGCTGAACAATCGTTTGGCTGCGGACGCCATCCATCTTCAGGAAATTGAGCTTACTGCAAAGGTTAAAACCGCCTACCAGGATTGGCTTTACCGCTATGCAGTGCTCGAAGAACTTGAAAAAGTAGCAAAGGCGTACCAACCCTTTTATGGTGTAGCAGAAATACAACAACAACTCGGAGAAATTACCCTGCATGAAAAAAACTACCGGGAGGCACAAACTGCCACCCTCCAGGAAAAATTTATATCGGCCTGGGATGCAGTTATGCTGGCAGAAAATTACCTGCGCAGCCTTACCTTGGTAACCGATTCAATTCAACCACCCACCCGCACCCTATCGCTCTATCAAGTTGAAAAAACCCCATCAACAGGAAGCTTCAACGCACCAACCCGTATTGCTAACTATAGCAACCAGTTAGCACTAAAACAGGAGTATGAATTGCGCGCGAATAAAAGTTTATGGAAGCGACAAAAACTCCTGCCTCAAGCCCGGATCGAAACCCGAATGGCACAAAACGAACTGGAACGGCAAAAACAACTCGTGGAATACGAAGTGGAAGCACTGCTTATCACTCTTAATCAGCATTTTCGTGAAATTCGACTGTTTCAGAAGTACCGTCTCCCCGAAGCACAACAAGCAAAGAATAATGCTCAACATCAACTGGAATCGGACGAAATAAGCCTTCAACAATACCTTATTCAACTATCCAATTGTTCCGAAATTCAGTTGAACTATCTGAAAAAAATTTATGAGTACAATTGTATGGCCATTCAACTGGAAAAATACCATGAATAGTATCCCCTTTTACAGCCTGCTTTTTTGGGCCATGTTTACCTGGGCCTGCACCGCCGATAAAAACTCGGGTGCATCCGCTTCGTTACCTGACAGCACACTTCCCCCTGCCGACAGCAGCCAGATAGCACCCAAAATCCTGTTTCATGGAACCCTGCAAGCCCAAACCGGTGCCATCGTCAAAATAGCAGCGCCCATTCCGGCCATAGTCGATAACGTACTGGTAAGTCCCGGTAATGTGGTTGGCAAAGGACAGGTATTGGCCTACCTGTCCCACGCATACATCCTTCAACTTCAGGAGAAATTCCTAAGTGTTCAAAGCCAATATGAATATGCCTTACAGGATTATAGGCGACAAGGCGAACTCAGCCTGGAACAGGCGGCCTCCTTAAAAACCTTGCAGAAATCGCAATCGGAATTTGAACCGTTGGAAGCCGCACTTAACTCCCTGAAACAGCAACTGTACCGGTTGGGGATAGTTCCCGATAGTGTCAGACCTGACAGGCTCCAATCACGAATTGCCTTGCGCTCTCCCATAAATGGCACGCTAACCGAAATGCAAGCGATTCGCGGACAATGGGCAGGTACGGAAAACTTATTTCAAATTACCGATTTAAACCGTTTGGAAATTGCGCTGAACCTGTCTGCTCCCTTGTGGTTGCAGATTAACCCCCACGATACCTTGCAATATTGGACACCCTCCCAACCCGATGTAAAATTACTGGCCGTGGTGGAACAAAAGATACCTTCAGTGGATGAAACGGGGTGCTTTTTAGTTCGCGCTTCTATGCTGACCCCTTCTTCTCAACCAGGAGTGCTTGGCATACCCGTAGTAGCAATAAAATACGCTGCACATCGTTAAAATCACACTCAACCAAACTTCTCAATAACCTCAGTGTGTTTTGGATAGGCCTGTAAAAGATCTTCCTTATCAAACATTTCAAAGTCGCGAAAATCAAAGCCAGGAGACACCACGCAACTCATCAGGGCATAGCTGTTTTCCCCATGAACCTCGGCACCAAAAATAGTACCTGCCGGAATAATTACCTGGGGATGTTCAGCCCTTTCGATGTGCGTGCCTAAGATTTTAGTATGTTTAACACCTTCCGAATCGATGAGTATGAGTCGTACAGAACTTCCCTGATGATGGTACCAGATTTCGTCGGAACGCAATCGATGAAATTTGGAGATATCGCCGGATCGTAACAGGAAATAGATACTGGTGGATAAGGAACGCTCCTCACAAAATCCAACAGGAAGACTGCCCGCAGCAATGGTAATACCGGATCGGTACTTTTCTTTGTAGAACCCTCCTTCCGGATGAGGTTCAAGATTTAAATGCTGGATCAGGCTCTCGGCGGTAGTCATAGCTATATCGTTAAATGGGTTTCTCCTGTAATACCCTAACAGGTATTCCCTAAG
Organism: Bacteroidota bacterium; assembly: GCA_003252385.1. Taxonomy (GTDB): domain Bacteria; phylum Bacteroidota; class Bacteroidia; order Bacteroidales; family UBA10428; genus UBA10428. The sequence goes on from QKEH01000123.1 coordinate 32,929, forward strand.
TTACAAAATATTTCCAAGTATCTGTCACAGAACTCCATCATGAAATATTTGAATTGGTTTGAATTATCAAAGCAGAATTAGTAAATTTATTCAAGACAATATAAAGTCCATTTTATGGAGGTAGATTTACTCAAGTACATGTCCGAGCGTTTGACCGATGATTCTGACCAGCCCGAAGAAGCAGGTCCTGTTATAACCATTTCGCGACTTTATGGTTGCCCGGCCAAAAAAGTAGCACGGAAACTGATTTCTGAATTGAGTTTAAAGCTGGCTGCCAAAGGTATTAAACAACCCGATTGGCGATTGATATCCAAAGAAATACTGAGTGAATCGGCCAGGGAATTGGAATTGGATCCGGATAAAATACGCTATGTATTCGATTACGAACAAAAAGGGGTAATCGATGATATTTTTTCTGCCCACCTAACCAAGTATTACAAAAGCGACCGCCGAATACGAAATACCGTAGGACGGGTAATCCGAAACATTGGAATTGAAGGCAATGTGATTATTGTTGGCCGGGGCGGGGTAGCCATTACCCGCGATATTCCCCGATCCCTGCATATCAACCTGGATGCACCCATGGAATGGCGTGCCATGCGTGTAAGTACAAAGCACAACCTTTCGCTGGAAGAGGCAGAAAAATACGCCAACGACGTAGATAAAAAGCGGAAGCAGTTTCGGGACTATTTCGAAGGCAAGGATACCGATTATACCAAGTTCGATCTTACCTTCAACTGCATGACCCTGAGTGTAGATGAAATAGTGGAAATTATTCTAAAAGCCGTTGACGTTCGAAAATTAATCAAATAACTCTTCTTCATCTTCAAATTGGCTTGCATCTTCAACCCAATACCATCCGATGCTTCGATTGTGGGACATCTTCTCCTGTCAGGGTCATGGATTGAGGTCAGGCAAACTGCTTTGAACAACTCCTTATACCAATAGTTACTAGTCTGTTATTCAACAACAAGATAATACATGCGGGTTAATCACTATTTCGCTTGCATTAATCAACTTCTAATTGACAAATGCAATTAATTCAATATATTTATACTTCGCTTAATTGGAGTTAGGTATGGAAAATTTATTCATCGAAGGATCGGATAGTTTGCCACAGGTTGAGTTCAACACCAGTGGAAAGTTAAAAATCGAAGGAAGGGCATTGCCGGAAAATGCACACGATTTTTTTAAACCTCTAATAACCTGGGTCAAAGAATTTGCTATTGATGAGTTGAACCTTGAAATTATTTTGGAATACTTTAACACCTCGGTTTCCAAACAATTGTATGATTTTTTAAAGGCCATTGAATCCAATCCAAAATACAAAACCATCAATCTGAAATGGTCTTACGAAGATGGTGATGATGAAATTTTAGAATCCGGCGAAATTTATGAAGATTTACTGCCACGCATCAATTTCCAATACAATTGCTTCGATGAAGTTTTTGATGAATAATTCATTAAAATGAATTCGTAATCCTGCATAAAAGGCGTAATTTGTGCCGGTTGGCACTACGGTTTTATATGAAATCCATTTTCATCGCAGGACTACTCCTACTAATGCAATCCAAAGCTTTTACCCAATATCAGCTTACGGAGAATCCGGTTCTCACCCCCAAAGAACAACGACAGCTTGCCCGCCAGAAAAGGTTGGCCGAACAACACGAAATAGATCTGCTTCTTAAGGCACAGACCCAAAACCTGATCGATCGTCAGCGCTTTGTGCTTGAAGCCGATTACCTGCAAGGCCACCAAGGTCAAAGAATATCGGTAAATTCCGGACTCAACTTTGTTTGGATCGACTCTACCAAAGCCATATTGCAAGTGGGCAATACCACCAGCCTTGGATACAACGGTGTGGGAGGAATTACGGTCGAAGGCTCTATCAGTCGTTACGAATTGGCTACCAAAGAGAATAAAGGAATGACCTCGTACCACATCCAATTCAGTGTTAACGGCACTCTTGGATATTACTCGGTATATCTTTGGATACGTGAAAACGGCCAGGCCGAAGCACGAATAACCGGAATTCAGGCCGGATCGCTAACCTATATTGGAGAAATTGTTCCCCTTGAAAAATCGAAGGTATTTAAAGCACATTCCTATTAAATAAATCGGATATTTGTCCGTTCAAAAAAAAGTAGAAACTTAACACAGAATACTATGGAACCAAAAACACCCCAATCGCCCATGCAACCCACCCGCAAAAAAACCCCCATGTACCTGATTGCCTTGGTAATAACCATGTCGGTTATTGCAATTCTTCTGGCACTCAAGCTTTACACCGACACACGCTCGCACCGCGAGGACATGCAGTACGTACAAGGCGAAAAGACGAAACTGGAAGGAGAACTTAAAGACCTGATCGTTGAATACGATTCCCTGAAAACCCAGTCCGATACCTTGGCCGATCAGCTGGCTGCCGAACAGGACAAAATTCGCCAATTGTTGCAACGCGATGCCTCTAACGCCACCAAAATCCGCATGTACAAACGCGAATTGGAAACCCTCCGCAAAGTAATGCGCAGCTATATTGTACAAATCGATTCGTTAAATACCAAAAACCAGGAGCTTACTGCCGAGAACATTCAGGTGCGCGGCGAACTGCAAAAAGTCAGCACCGACTTGGACATTGTATCGAAGCAGAAGGAAGAACTCCACTCAACCGTTCAGCTGGCACAACGACTTAATGCGAAGAACGTAGTGGCAGTTGGCCTCAAAAAAGGCTCGAAGGAAATCGATAAAGTGAGTAAAATAGAGAAGATACAGGTTTGCTTTACCGTTCGCGAAAATCAAATTGCCGAAGCCGGCAATAAAATGATTTACCTGACCCTGATTCGCCCCGATGATGTAACTCTTTCATCGTCTGAAGCCGGTACTTTCGAGTACAATGGCAAATCGCGGGTTTACTCAGCCAAACGCGAACTCGAGTACAACAATGCCGACATTGATATGTGTATTTTCTGGGATAAAACCGAAGAGCTCATCCCCGGAACTTACTTTGTGAGCCTATACTGCGAAGGCTACGAAATTGGAACCGGTTCATTTGTACTCCGATAAGTACCGCACAATCCAAGGAATGAACAAACCCCGGGCTATCACCCGGGGTTTGTTCTTTTTACCGATCCTTCGATCTACCGATTGGTAGGGGTATTAATCAGCCACTACATCCCCTTTGAGCCAACTCCCTGTCAAAAGCAGCAAAGCGCCTCACTCCTACTCTACCTGCATCAAATCGGAAATGATGTAATCGGCCATTAATTTTCCCTTGTTGGACAGGAAGTAAGCCGAATGGTTATAAAGTACCTGCCCGTCGGCAACAAATTTTTGTATGCCCGATTCAAATCGGGAACTGTATTCCGGAAATCGATGATGAAGTTCCTCAAACGAAACTCCCCACATGGTTCGAAGCGCTGTAAGCACAAATTCGTTGTATGACATTACCGGGGTAATAATTTCCTTCTCTGCCAATGGCCGCCTTTCGTTTTCCAACTCTTGCAGGTACTGGGTATTATTGGCCACGTTCCAACTGCGTTCCAGTCCCGAAAAGGAATGTGCCGAAGGGCCAAATCCTAAATAGTACATTCCGGTCCAATAGCCCAGATTATGTTTGGAATAACAACCCGGCCGTGCAAAATTGGAAATTTCGTAATGTTCGTAACCGGCCTCACGCGAAAAATCCATCAGAGTCTGAAAGTGCCGGACACTGACGGCATCTCCCACCGGTTTCAATCTTCCTTTTTTCTGGTAGTAGCTAAACACGGTTTGAGGCTCAATAGTAAGATGATAGGCCGATAAATGTGGCACCTCCAACGAGTGGAAAATTTCGAGATTTTTTTGCCACTGGCGATTGTTTAACCCAGGCAGGGCATAAATCAGATCGAGGTTGATATTTGTAAAACCTTTCTGCTGCGCGTTTTTAATGGCATCCATGGCCTGCCGGGCGGTGTGCCTTCGGTTCATAACTTTCAGGTGGCTATCCGAGAAGGATTGGATCCCCACACTCAGCCGATTTATGGTCGTAATGGATTTTAATTCAGTCAGATAGGAAGGGGTCAGATCTTCCGGATTGGCTTCCAGAGTTATTTCTGGATCGGGAGCCATCGTATAGTGCGCAGCCACTTCATTCAGAAGTATTTGAAGCTCCTGCGGAGAAAGTACCGAGGGCGTTCCCCCTCCCAAATAAATGGAAGTGATGACCCAATCGGCGGCCTCACCGGCCCGCATGCGGATTTCTTTTACCAGAGCCTGTACCATAGGTTCCTTCCACCGCAGCGAAACTGTAAAATGAAAATCGCAGTAGTAGCAAAGCTGCTTACAAAAAGGAATGTGCAGGTATAAGCCGTAATTTCGATGATGATCTGACATGGTGCAAAGATATCCAAATAGCCTCGTCTTGTATGCGACCCTCCCGCCCTCCTTTTTCGAACCGCCGGGAAGCGGGACAATAGCAAGCAGTGTACCCTTCTTTTCAGTATAAAATACTTACCTTTAAACGGAAAGGTATTAGCACGTACCCATGAAGTTGCCATTCAAAAGAGAAAAACCTGCAGCAAAGCCCTATTCCGGTATACAACCTACTGGTAAGGAACCATTTAGAATGCTCATACAACATTCTCAGGAAGGCATCTTCCTACTCGATGAAAAGGGGATCATACTGGAGAGCAACCCGGCCATAAACCGGCTGTACCAAACCGATACAAGAAACTTCGTAGGCCAACCGGTATGGCAGTTCGATCAGAACTTTCTTCCCCGGGAGCAACGAAATAAAAAGCAACTTAGGGGGTTTGTCCAAACCATTCAGAACTTCTTACGACAAGAACCCCAAACCACCCTTCATGACATCTGGGAGCAGGAAATTGCCGGCGAACCCCGGTTCATTCAGCTGCAAATTATCCCCGTACAAACCACACAGGGTTATTTTTATGTTCGAATTCACTCCGATGTGTCGGAAGCCAAAGCCACTGAGAATGAACTTACCCGATACAAGGCATACCTGGAAGATATTATTCAGCAACGCACCCAGGAACTGGAACGCTCCAATGCCAGTTTGCGGCTGGTACTGCAAACGGTTCCCATTGTGTTTTATTCTTATCAGCTCCCCAACCGACAGCATCTTTGGTATAGCGAACAGATAGAATCGTTTAGCGGATATTCCAAGGAAATGTTGATTGCCGAACCGGATTTGTGGAAATCGCGTGTACATCCGGACGATTTAACGGCTATGGGTGAGGCGTTTGATAATCTGAACCATCCCCAACGGATCGCTCACGAATACCGTTGGAAGGATGCGAACAACAGGGAACTATGGATATACGATCAGGCCGTTAAAATTCCGGCCGGGTTGGATCAGCCTGAACAAGTGGTGGGCTGTTTCATCGATATTTCGGAAAGAAAAGAAGCCGAAATGTCCATTCGGGAAAGTGAGTGGAATTACCGCGAAGTATTTAATTCTGCCAGCGATGCCATTTTTATTCACCATTTCGATACCGGAGCCATCGAAGATGTGAATGAAACCATGCTCACCATGTTTATTACCGATTACGAAAAGGTATTGGAGGGGGGCATTGAAGGTATTTCATCTGGCGAACCCGGATTCGACCTAGCCAGCGCCCGTGAAAAATTTGAGGAAGCACGCCTACGGGGAAGCAAAAAATTTGAATGGCATTGCCAAAGAGGGGATGGCATGCTTTTTTGGGCCGATGTGGTGCTGAAAAAAGTGACCCTGAAAGGCGAATCAAAACTTTTGGCGGTAGTGCGCGATATCGATGAGAAAAAACAGTCCGAAAAACTGATACGTTATCAAACCGAATTTGAAAAACTCATTCTCGATATTTCATCCCGATTTATCAATGTGGGTTATGCCGATATTGATTCCCTCATAAAAACTGCGATTGAAAGTATCTGTCACTTTTCAAAATCTTCAGCCGGATATCTGATGCACTTTCAACCCGAAACTGAAACCCTGCTCCTATCCAGGTATTGGCACGAAAAAGAATCCCTGATCCCGGCCGAAAGGATGAGTGAAATTTTAGTAAAAGTATCGGGTTTGCAGTTGACCCAATTACAAAACAATCAGGTGCATCGTTTCAGCCGCACCCTTTCCAGGAACGAGCACCCCGAAGAACTGGCGAGCCTCTTAAACGAAACAGGCATTGGGAGTATCATCAACGTTCCTTTATTCTATCAAAATAATTTTGTAGGCCTTATAGGACTTGGCTCACACGACAGTGAACGTAGCTGGCTCAACGACGAAATTTCGCTGCTTCAAATCATTGGCCAAATGTTCGTGAATGCTTTAAAACGAAAAGAATCGTTCAACAACCTACGCAACAGTGAACAAAGCTACCGCGAAATTTACAATGCCACCGCCGATGCTATAATTATAATGGACCGGGACACGAGCAGATTTCTGGATGTGAACGATGCCATGCTCCACATGTTTGATTTAGCTTACGAGGAAGCACTCAACGTGTCGTTTGATGCTTTAAGTGCCGGACAGAAGACCATTACTAACCAAACGGCACAAAAGCTCATTAACAAATTGCCCTCGCAGGGCACCCAATCAGCCATTTGGCAGGGAAAGAAGAAAAATGGGACACTATTCTGGGTGGAAATGACCCTGAAACTTGCCAATTTGCTGGGACAAGAACGAATACTGATCACACTGCGCGATATTTCGGAACGGATTGCATCGGCCGAAATGGTAAAACAGAACGAAGAAAAGTACCGTATGCTGGTGGAAAACCAAACCGAGCTAATTGTTAAAATTGACCCTAATGGTACACTCAGCTATGTCAGCCAGTCGTATTGCGATGTGTTTGGAAAGCGCGAAGACGAGTTGTTGGGTACCTCTTTTTACGAACCCATTCACAAAACGGATAAGGAAAAAACGATACAGGCGTTCCATGAACTATCTAAGGCTCCCCACACCTGTACTTTCGAGCATCGGGCATTTTCGATGAACGGTTGGCGCTGGCATGCCTGGAATAACAAAGCACTGCTCGATTCCAACCATCAAATCCGCGAAATTCTATGTGTAGGACGGGATATCACCTATCAGAAAGGTGTTGAAGAAGCTCTGCGCCGAAGCGAAGACCGCTTCCGTTCCATTGTGCAGCAACTATCCGATGTGGTTCTGATATGCGACCGCGAAACACACATCATCTATGACACCCCTTCGGTGCAAAAGCTTTTTGGTTATCAGGAAGGATACCTGGTAGGCCAAAGCCTAATAGGCCATTTGTATACGGAAGATAAGAAACTGGTTGAAGCAAAAATTACCGAGTTGCTCCAACAAAAAGACAACATGGTTACCATGGAGTTCCGGGTAGTGAGCCATACCGGCCGAATCATTCCGGTGGAAGGAGTGATCATCGACTTATTGAACCACTCTTCGATACATGGATTGATAGTAACCATGCGCGACATTTCGGAACGAAAACTGATTGATAAAAAAATTCTGGATGCCGTTATCAAAACCGAAGAACAGGAACGTGAACGCTTTGCGAAGAACCTACATGACGACTTGGGTCCCCTGCTTTCGAGTATTAAAATGTACATGGGTACGCTAAATACCACCAATACCAAGGAGAAACAAGACTTTATTATTGCCCAGCTGCAGGAAATTGTTAAGGAAGCCATTACCACCACCAAGGAAGTTTCCAACGACCTAAGCCCCCATATCCTTATGAATTACGGATTGGTTTCGGCCATTGAAAATTTCTGTAAGAAAGTTCCAGCTGAAATAAAAGTTCATTTTAAATCGTCGCAACTTGCCCAGCGTTATTCCAATGCGGTGGAAAACTCCTTTTACCGGATAATCAAGGAGCTCATCAACAATACCTTAAAACATGCCAATGCCCACGAAATTACCATTCACCTGGAAGAAACCGGGCAAAACCTGGTACTGGAATATGCCGATGACGGCAAGGGAGCAGACATTCAAAAGATCATCAAAGCCGACAACCCAGGTATGGGCATATCGAATATCATCAGCCGGGCCAAATCGCTTAACGGAAAGTACGACTTTAGTTCGTATGCCTTTGGCGGTTTCTCCTTCAAATTGGTAATTCCTTTGCACCAGGTGCTTACCTAGAATGAACCGTAAACGGATCCGGAAAGAAAAATGCCTCCTTCATTCTTAAATAAGGACCCTGCTAACTTTAAAAGTCCCCGGTTTCTCCAGGTAAACACAGGATGTTCTTAGGAAAAGTCGGGCCTAATCAAACTCACCACAAGTACCTGCTACCATGCCTTTAGGGGTGTTGTTAAAAATTCTTCCGCCGTAAGAAGGGAGATTTTATCGCAACGCGATACTCTAATGATTTTATACTATCTTTAAAAATATTTACATACCCTAACCTGACCCCTGATTCAATGCTTTCCGGAAAAAAAATAGGAGTTGCTCTTGTCGATGATCACCAGCTGTTTCGCAACGGCCTTAAGTTCATCATTGACAATGAACCCGATATTGATGTGGTTATTGAGGCCTCTAACGGAAAAGAATTTCTGTTCTACCTGGAAAATCTGAAGCCCGATGTGGTACTGATGGATATCAACATGCCGGAAATGGATGGCGTTGAAGCCACCCGGCAGGCACTGGCCAAATTCCCCGATCTAAACGTTCTGGTACTTTCCATGTACAGCGATGTGCAGTATTACAATACCATGATTGACCTGGGCGTAAAGGGTTTTGTGCTCAAGGATATCGATAATCATGAACTGACCATAGCTATTCGGAAGGTATTTGCCGGAGGGAATTATTTTTCGCAGGAGCTCCTGCTCAACCTGTTAAAAAATAAACCCGATGGCGTAGGCATTGAACTTACCCGCCGCGAAAGGGAGGTATTGGAACTGATTTGCAAAGGACACTCCAATCAGCATATTTCCGAAGAACTATACATTAGCCAGCGCACGGTGGAACGTCACCGCTCGAGCCTGCTGGCCAAAACCGATAGTAAAAATTCCGTAAGCCTGGTGGTGTATGCCATTAAGCATAATCTGGTGAAAATTTAAGTTGTTTCCAGTGTTAACTTACAGGTTTGAACCAACAACAGCCAGATTGTGGGTAACTGTTTTGTAAAACCTTATGGGATGTTTTAGTAAAAACTCCGATCAGACGGAAGATGTACCCATTAGTAAAAGGTAACAAGTTAACTCCATCTTATGGTCTTGGGCATCCGTTTTTCCAAAACGAAAAACCGGATAATCTCTTACCCGGTCCCACATCTTTGCATGTTCGATGCTACTTTCGTTCTATCTCAATGAGCAGGTCTTCCTTATTGACAATGTCGTTCGGTTTCACGTACACCTTTTTAACAGTGCCGCTGATAGGAGCGGTAATTTCGTTCTGCATCTTCATGGCTTCCAAAATCAGTACCGACTCGCCTTCTTTCACTTCGGCTCCGGCTTCTACAAGGATATCCACAATTTTGCCGGGCATGGGGGCCTGAATAAATTCGGTTTTACTCTTAGCCTTGGTTTTTTCCAGGTACTTTTTGCGCTTGTACGATATTGGGGTTTCTATGGTAAAGGTATAACTCACCCCATTGATCAGCACGGTGTACTTATTTTGCGATTTCTCCACAATTTCGACCAGGTACTTTTTCCGATTGTATTGAATGTAGGTAAACCCGTTCTCGTCGTCGAAAATTTTTATGTCCGTCTTTTTGTGGTTGATCATGATATCCTCGCTAAACGGATTCTTAATCTTATAGCGGTTATCCTGACTCGAAAGCGCTATATATTCAGGACTTTCGGTTTCTTTTTTTCGTGTAAGTCTCATAGGAATAAAAATTATAGCGAACGAAGACGCTTGTTTAACACCCAGGGACTGATATTTTTTCCCTGCTCAAAATCAATATAGGTACTCCGATCGGTTTCCAGCTCGGCTGCAAAATCGAAGGTAGCCAAATAAGCGGCCAGCATTTCATCATCCTCTTCGTGGTAGAAAAGTTTGTCCATGTCCTTCTCAATAAAAGAGGTATTGAAATCGCCGGAACGGAACTTTTTATTATGAAGTACTGCTTTGCAAAACGGAATGGTTGTTTTTATCCCCTTGATCCAAAGTTTGTTCAGCGCGTTCAGGCTATTCGCAATCGCTTTTTCGCGGGTTTCACCGGTAACAATCAGTTTGGTAAGCATCGAATCAAAGTAAGGAGTCACTACCGAGTTTTCGGTAATTCCGGAATCGATTCGTATGTTTTTACTTTTTGGATATTGAATTTTCTTGACCACGCCCAGATAGGGTGCAAAACCCGCCTGAACATCTTCCGCATTGATACGGCATTCAATGGCCCATCCATTGAACTGAACTTCGCTTTGGGTAAGTGGCAGTTTTTCGCCCTGAGCCACCCGAATCATGAGTTCAATCAGATCGACCCCGGTTACCATTACCATTTCAGTAACGGGATGCTCCACCTGGATACGGGTGTTCATTTCCATGAAGTAGAAGTTCCGGTCGGCATCCAATAAAAACTCTACAGTACCGGCACTGAAATATTGGGTGGCTTTTGCTATGCGTATGGCAGCATCGCCCATCTCCTTGCGGAGCTTATCGTCGAGCGCCGATGAAGGCGACTCTTCGAGCAGTTTCTGGTGTTTCCTTTGTACGGAACATTCGCGTTCGCCCAGATGGATGTAGTTGCCGTGTTTGTCTCCAAATATCTGAAATTCAATGTGGCGGGGGTTGCGAACGTACTTTTCGACAAAAACCGACGGATCATTAAAAGCTTTCTCCGCTTCGGTAGTACACAGTTTGAAGTTTTTTTCAATCTGTGCCGATTTTTCCACAATGCGCATTCCCCGACCTCCACCGCCGGAGGCTGCCTTGAGGATCACCGGGTAGCCAATTTTATCGGCTATAATCCTAGCTTCCTCAGGGCTTTTCAAATTGCCCTGGCTTCCCTGGAGCAAGGGTACCTTGTGCTTCTTGGCAATTTGCTTGGCAATGGTTTTGTTTCCCATTTTATAAATGGCATCGGCCGAAGGGCCAATAAACACAATGCCTTCCTCTTCGCAACGTTGTGCAAAATAGGGACTCTCTGCCAGAAATCCATAGCCCGGATGAATGGCATCGATGTTGCGACTTTTGGCTGCCTTAACAATACGTTCTACATCCAGAAATTCAGGAATTTCCTCTACCTCTTCGGAAAAATCAATGATTTCATCCAGAAAACTCAGGTAAAAAGCACTGGGCTCTTTAGCTGTCTTTATCCCGTAGGTTTTTATCCCCATCTCCTTTGCCGTGCGGCAGATCCGGATGGTAATTTCACCCCGGTTAGCGATTAAAAGACTCGTTATTTTCATCCGTTACATTGTTTTTATCATGTTCCGCTGCACCCTGAAGGTGCATGGGTCTCATTTTTCTGTTGTGCAATTGCAGTTGGTTGCTCTCCACCCGGTTTGTGCTTTTGGGTTTTTGTGCGCTGAGCCTTCCCTACGCAACAGCTTCCTCCTGAAGCCGGGGGTATTCCAACCGGTTATAAAGGTATGTTGCCGTGTTTGCGCGATGGATTGCTGACGTGCTTACTTTCGAGGGCCTCAAAAGCAAAAATCAGCTTCCGACGCGTTTCGGCCGGGTCAATCACCTCATCGATATAGCCTTTTTCATCAGCCACATACGGATTGGCAATCTCATCACGGTATTTCACAGCCAGTTCTTTTTTCAGTTTGGCCGGATCATCGGATTCCAGCAGTTCCTTCCGATACAGAATGGATACCGCACCTTCGGGGCCCATAACGGCGATTTCGGCCGTTGGCCAGGCAAAGTTAAAGTCGCCACCCAGGTTTTTACTGTTCATTACACAATAGGCTCCTCCATACGATTTTCGCAGGATAACAGTAATTTTGGGTACCGTTGCATCGGCATAGGCATAGAGCAATTTGGCTCCATGACGGATAATGCCGTTGTGTTCCTGATCCACTCCGGGAAGGAACCCGGGAACGTCTTCGAGAGTAAGAAATGGGATGTTGAAACTGTCGCAGAACCTTATAAAACGGGCACCTTTGGTCGAAGAATCGATATCGAGAACCCCGGCCAGCACCTTAGGCTGATTGGCCAAAATGCCAATAGTGCGCCCTTTCAGCCTGGCTAACCCAATAACTACACTCTGGGCAAAATCCTCGGCCACTTCAAAAAAGGATCCTTTATCTACAATAAGATTGATCACATCCTTAACATCGTAAGGTTTGTTGGTATCATCGGGAACTACATCGCGCAGCTGCTCAACTATTCCAGAGCTTTTGTCGGGAGTTTCAATCAATGGAGGGTTTTCCAGGTTGTTCGAGGGCAGATACGACAGTAATTTTTGAACCCCCAGAAGAGTGTTTTCTTCATCTTCGTAAACAAAATGAGCTACTCCGCTTTTTTTGGAATGTACCTTAGCGCCGCCCAAATCGTCGAAACTAACATCTTCGTTAAGCACTTCCTTCACCACATTAGGACCGGTTACAAACATGTAACTGGTATTGTTGGTCATGTACACAAAATCGGTAATGGAGGGCGAATACACCGCCCCGCCAGCAGCCGGTCCCATAATGACCGAAATTTGAGGGATTACCCCCGATGAATGTACGTTACGCTTGAAAATACCGGCATACCCGGCCAGCGAAGCCACACCTTCCTGAATGCGGGCACCGCCCGAGTCGATGATACCAATAATGGGAGCCCCCATTTTAAGAGCCATATCCTGTATCTTCATAATTTTTTCGGCATGGACACTACCCAGCGACCCACCCATTACGGTAAAATCCTGAGAGTACACAAACGCGGTACGCCCCCGTATGGTGCCGTATCCAATAATTACACCGTCGCCGTAGGCGTCTACCATTTTCCCAAAGCTGGAGTCGGTGAATGAGGTTCGTGAATAAGCGTCGATTTCGTTGAAACTGTCTTCGTCGAACAACAACTCGATGCGTTCGCGTGCCGAAAGTTTTCCTTTGGCATGCTGTTTCTTCTCGGCAAATTCGCACTGGTGTTTGTCCAACTTTTCGCGGCGTTCAAGAAATTTTTTAAACTGTCTTCCGTTTACGTCCATAGGATAGTATTTATCAGAATAATTTGTGTTCTATTTAAGATGGGTTGCGAGAATGGAATGTAAGATCATTTTTTTGTTCCTGTACTCAGATGCAAGGGCACTTCCTGGTTCACATTTTTTGAAGCGCTTATAGGCCCATTCCTGGCGTATATTCATTCCTTCATTATTCAGGTTTTGGCGTTCCGAGTTCTTATTTTTTTACCTGGAAGCCGGTGCAAAATTAACAATAAAACAATACGAAGATAAATTATATACACACAGTATTGTTTATAGCCACCAGGTTGGGGTTCGTAAAGGGACAGGCAATCACCCCCTTCCGGCACTTTGGAAGAACCTATTTACAAACAGCGAGTTGTGGGTCCTAACCCATAAAAGAAGCAGGATTTATGCCGGTGGAAATGGTTTTCTTGCAGCCACTTTATGCAAAAGCCTGAATTATCCACTATTTTTAGGGCAGAAAGAATACCCCAGAGAAATGGCCAACAAAAAGATTCCCCATAAGAAAAATCAGCCCATTGACAAAAGCGCTTACAGCAACACGGTATTGGGTTTGTTTACCAACCATCCGAAGAAGACCTTTAATTACAAACAACTGGCTCACGAACTGCTTGCCAAGTCGGGACCCGAAAAAGCTCTCATTCAGCGAATGCTGAAAAAATTATGTACCGAAGGCTACATCGAAGAACTGGTGCCGGGTAAATACAAGTTAAAGTCGAGTGGCGGTTATGTGGTGGGTAAAGTCGACATTACCTCGGCAGGTTATGGTTTTGTAATATGCGACGAGCTGGAAGAGGATGTTTTCATCTCGCAAAAGAACCTGCACCAAGCGCTGCACGGCGATACCGTAAAAGTATATCTGTTTGCCCGAAAGCGAAAACCCAGCGTGGAAGGCGAAGTGGTGGAAATTATCGAACGGGCACGCAACACCTTTGTGGGAATCCTGGAAATTACCGACCGGTATGCATTTTGCATTGCCGACAGCCGTCAAATGCCCTACGACATCTTTATTCCGAAAGAAAATCTGAAAAACGCTACCGACGGACAAAAAGTGCTGGTACAAATTACCGACTGGCCCCAACGGGCTAAAAATCCTTTTGGCGAAGTTATAGAAGTACTCGGCCTGCCGGGTGAACACGAAACCGAAATGCACGCCATACTGGCCGAATATGGACTCCCTTACCATTTTAGCAACGAAGTGGAAGAAGCGGCACAGGCCATTCCCGAAAAAATTACCGAACGTGATTACGCCGAACGGCGCGACTTCCGAAACATTACCACCTTCACCATCGATCCGGCCGATGCCAAGGATTTTGATGATGCCCTCTCGTTTCAACAACTTCCCAACGGAAATATTGAAGTTGGGGTACATATTGCCGACGTTACACATTACGTCAAAAAGAAAGGGGTGCTCGAGGAGGAAGCTTTTGCCCGGGCCACCTCGGTGTATCTGGTAGATCGGGTGGTACCCATGCTGCCGGAACGGCTTTCCAATTTCATTTGTTCGTTACGCCCTCACGAAGAAAAACTGTGTTTTTCGGCCGTTTTCGAACTGAACAAAGATGCCGAGTTGCAGAACGAATGGTTTGGCCGCACCGTGATTTATTCGGATCGACGTTTTGCTTACGAAGAAGCCCAACAAGTGATTGATTCCGGCGAGGGCGATCTGGTGGATGAGTTGCGAACCCTGAACACCCTGGCTCAAATACTGCGCAAGCAACGTTACAAGGCAGGAGCCATTTCGTTCGAGCGCGAGGAAGTTAAATTCGAACTGGATGAACAGGGTAAACCCCTGGGAATAAAATTCCGTCAGCACGGCCTGGCCAACGAACTCATCGAAGAATTTATGCTGCTGGCCAACAAACGGGTGGCTCATCGTATTGGCGATGTGGCCAAGAAAGATAAAAAAACCTTTGTGTACCGGATCCACGATACCCCCAATCAGGAAAAACTGGAAAAATTTGCTCAGTTCGTACGCCGTTTTGGACTGAATATCATGCTCACTCCCGGCCAGGTTTCAAGTACCTTGAACTCGGTACTGGACGAGGTGAAAGGCAAACCCGAGCAAAACATTGTGGAAACCCTGGCCGTGCGTTCTATGGCCAAAGCCATATATTCCACCGACAACATCGGGCATTACGGTCTCTCCTTCCCATTCTACACACACTTTACCTCGCCCATACGCCGCTACCCCGACATGATGGTTCACCGTATGTTGGCCGATTACATGAATGGCGAAGAATCCAAGAATAAAAAGAAGTACGAGATCAAATGCCGACATGCTTCCGACCGGGAACAACAGGCCACCGAAGCCGAACGGGCCTCCATCAAATACAAGCAGGTAGAATTCATGCAGGATAAAATCGGCAAAGCATTCGACGGAATTATTTCAGGAGTCACCGAGTTTGGTGTTTTTGTTGAAATCCTGGAAAACAAGTGCGAAGGACTCGTGGCTACCCGCGATATGATGGACGATTTTTACGAATACGACGAGGACAACTACTGCCTCAACGGACGGCACCACGGCAAACGGTATCAGCTGGGCGACCCGGTAAAAGTGGAGGTGCTTCGTGCTAACCTGGCGCGCAAACAACTCGATTTTGCCCTGGTAGAAGAAGAAACAGAAAGTCCCGCCAAACCCAAGTACAGAAAATAACCCGATACCCATCTCCCCCGGCGTTAATAAAAAGGTTTTTATCGTATGCGCAATATGGGTTACTTTACCGACAGGCACTACCCGAAGGAGCCGGACGTAAACCCTGGTTTGATGAATGAGCAGCATGGCAACCTGGGTAGACAGGTTTTCTGGCGAAGCTCACAATACAATTAGTATGGTACTCAATTACATTTGGATTGGTTTTTTTATAGTGGCGCTGGTAGTTGCCCTGGTGCGTACCCTGGGTTATTTCCTGCAATCCGGTATCGACCTCAGCTGGCTGGGACATTTCACGGCCACCGATCGCGATGTTTTTAAAACCATGGTCGACTCCACTTTTACCATGGCCGAAAACAGCGTTACCATTGCCATTTACCTCATTGGAATTATGACCCTGTGGTTGGGCATTATGAAAATTGGCGAAAAGGGCGGCGCGGTAAATATGCTATCCTGGCTGGTAGCCCCTTTTTTCCGGAAAATATTTCCCGAAGTGCCCGATAAGCATCCGGCCATGGGAGCCATGATGATGAATTTTTGCGCCAACATGCTCGGGCTCGACAATGCTGCAACACCCCTGGGTTTAACTGCCATGAAAGAATTGCAGGAAATCAATCCCCGGAAGGACACCGCATCGAATGCCCAAATTATGTTTCTGGTATTGAATACCTCCGGGCTTACCATTGTACCCATAAGCATTTTGGGTCTGCGTGCAGCTGCCCATGCAACCAATCCGGCCGATGTGTTTCTTCCCCTGCTGTTAACCACATTCTTTTCGACCCTGGCAGGCCTGATAGCCGTATCGGTAGTACAAGGTATCCGCTTGTTCAATAAAATTGTGCTGGCTTACCTCGCCGGGCTCAGCCTGCTCATTGGAGGCATGTTTGCCTTTTTAAGTTCACTGCCCAACCAGCAAATGCAAATCGTAACCATCTTTGCCGGTAACCTCATTCTGTTTGGCTTTATCATGTTCTTCCTTTTTGCCGGAATTCGAAGCAAAATTAACCTCTACGAAACCTTTATTGAAGGAGCCAAGGAAGGCTTTGAAATTGCCGTTAAAATAATACCCTACCTGGTAGCCATGCTCTTTGCTATTGGAATATTCCGGGCTTCGGGGGCACTTACTTTTATTACCGATGGCATCGGTCAGTTCTTTGCCTGGCTGGGCTTCGATACGCGCTTTGTCGACGGGCTGCCCACGGCACTCATGAAACCCCTTAGCGGAAGTGGTGCCCGCGGTATGATGGTTGAAGTGCTGAACAACCCCCAATTTGGACCCGACAGTTTTGCCGGCCGTTTGGTTTCCATACTCCAAGGATCTACCGAAACCACTTTCTATACCCTCATTGTATACTATGGAGCGGTGGGAATTTCGAAAACCCGTTATACACTTACTTGTGGCTTAATAGCTGACCTTACCGCAATTATTGCTTCGATAGTGCTTTGCTACTTCTTTTTTGGTTAGTACCAGTTGCGCCCGATCCAGTAGTAGGCTGCAAAGGTCAGCACATTGTTGTACATGGCATACGAGCCGGTGGCTCCTGAATACTGGGCATATATAGGCATTACCGAATAGGAGAAACGCGCGCTGAAATAAAGCCGGTTGGTATACTTGTAACTGGCTCCAATACACAAGGCCACTTCGTAGGGATCAAACTGTTGAAATTCAATATATCCCAAACTGCCATCATTCTGAGCTGCACTAAACAGGTATCCGAGCGAAACCCCACCATGGAACTGAACCATCTTGTATGGATCGAAAGTAGCTAAAATGGGCAGTTCGATATATTGCAAGCGTATCTTCCGGCTGGTCAAACTATCGAGCTTAACCGTAGAGCCCTTGGCCGCATAGCGTATTTCGAGTTGACCCCCCCAATTGTTCTGAAACTTGGTAGCCACAAACGCACCGCCAACCAGCCCTGCTTTGTTGTAAGTACCGGTAAAGTCGCCATCAATCTGGCTGGCATTGATACCGGCAAGCAGACCGCCTTCGAAACGCTGGGCAAAAAGTACAGTGGGTAAACCCAATACAAGCAGAAGAAACAGCTTTTTCATAGTAGTGGAATAAAATGGAATGATGCAACGGCCCGAAAATAATCAATTTTTTACATACCCGTCCAGCAGTTGCTGTTTGAGAAGAGCGACCCCCACACTGGCCTTCTTCTGAATAAAAGTAAAACTGCGGTTTACATGAACCTGAAGTTCGTTCGGATCGATTAAAAAGATGGGTACTCCCTCAGGTACATAATTGATCAGCCCTGCTGCCGGATAGACCACCAGCGAAGTGCCAATTACGGCAAAAATATCGGCCTCGCGAACCCAACAGGCTGCCTCGTCGATAGCAGGCACCGGCTCGCCAAACCAAACAATATGGGGTCGAAGCTGATGGCCTTCCTCACAGGTATCGCCTCGTACAATGGGTTGGGTTCCAATATCGTAAATCAGGTTTTCGTTGCCCGTACTGCGCACCTTGGTTAATTCGCCGTGCAGGTGAAGCACC
This sequence comes from Bacteroidota bacterium, assembly GCA_003252385.1. Taxonomy (GTDB): domain Bacteria; phylum Bacteroidota; class Bacteroidia; order Bacteroidales; family UBA10428; genus UBA10428. The sequence goes on from QKEH01000123.1 coordinate 51,122, forward strand.
CGGGTACTGCCCGCCAGTTCGTGCAGGTTATCCACATTCTGGGTAACAATACAAACCTCGAAATGGCGTTCCAGCCCGGCCAGTTCAATATGACCCGCATTCGGCCTTGCACCGGCCAGTTGGGCACGGCGCTCGTTGTAAAATTGCAAAACCAAATCAGGATTCCGCAACCAGCCCTCGTAACTGGCCACCTCCATAACATCGTAGTTTTCCCATAACCCTCCGGTTTCGCGAAATGTTTTTAACCCGCTCTCGGCACTAATGCCCGAACCCGTGAGCACGACCAATTTTTTCATGACTTTATGCCGTATATACTATCCTGTTACATTCTTCGGGGTAAACCGCAATAGCAGAATTTTCCCTCCCTGGTCAAAATTCCAAAATGGAAAATCTCCGGTTTCCGAACCTGATGATTCTTTTCAGGCTTGACAGAAGAATTTAAGCTAAAATACTGATTGACAGGGTGCGCTCCATCTAATTTTTCACAACTCCCCAGCACATAGCTGTTATCTCTTTCAAAAGTAGTATTTTTACCGCCCCGCTCACAACACCTTTTTACCATTCGATGATTGATTCCGCAACAATAGACCGAATATTTGCTGCTGCCGACATTGTGGAGGTAATTGGCGACTTTGTGCACCTGAAACGCGCCGGAGCCAACTACAAGGGCATGAGCCCTTTTACCAACGAGAAAACGCCATCGTTCATGGTAAGTCCGGCCAAAGGAATCTACAAATGTTTTAGTTCCGGCAAAGGGGGCAATGCGGTCAGTTTTATCATGGAACACGAAAAGCTGACCTATCCCGAAGCACTGCGCTACCTGGCCAAAAAATACAACATCGAAATTGTGGATGAGCAACAATCGCCCGAGCAGTTGCAAAAACGCAACGACCGGGAAAGTATGCTCGCCGTAAACGAATTTGCCGCCAGACAGTTTGCCGAATGGCTTAAAAAAAGCCAGCAGGGTACGGCCATTGGTTTAAGTTACCTGAAGGAAAGAGGATTTCGCGATAATACCATCGACCAGTTTCAACTGGGTTATTCGCTCGACAGCCGCGACGCCTTTACCCAACTGGCACAGCAGAACGGGTACAAATTGGACTACCTGGTTAAAACCGGGCTAACCGTTGATAAAGGCACTTACCAGTTCGACCGCTTTAGCGGTCGCGTAATTTTTCCTATACACAGTATATCGGGGCAGGTAATTGGTTTTGGCGGCCGCATTCTTAAAAAAGACGATAAAGCGGCCAAATACCTCAACTCGCCCGAATCGGAAGTATACCACAAGAGCAATGTCCTTTATGGTTTGTACCAGGCTAAAAATTCCGTGATAAAGCACGACAAATGCTTTCTCGTGGAAGGCTATACCGATGTGACCAGTCTGCACCAGGCCGGTATCGACAACGTGGTTGCCTCATCGGGAACTGCGCTCACCGCCGAGCAGGTACGCCTGATCAAGCGTTTCACCAAAAACATTACGGTGTTGTACGATGGCGACCAGGCCGGTATCAAAGCCTCGCTTCGCGGTATCGACATCATACTCGAAGAAGGACTGAATGTTAAAGTGCTTCTTCTGCCCGATGGCGAAGACCCGGATTCATTCTCGCGCAGCCACAGCATTACCGATCTTACGCAGTACATCCAAAACAACGAAACCGACTTTATTAAATTTAAAACCCGCTTGCTGGCTAAAGATGCCGCAGACGATCCGGTGCAACGAGCCAACCTGATTAACGATGTGGTAAAATCCATTTCCGTAATTCCGGATACCATTGTGCGAGCCGTTTATATCCGGGAATGCAGCAAAATCCTCGAAATGGACGAAAAGCTGTTGTATTCCGAATCGGACAAGCTGCGCCACAACAAATTGACCACCCAGGTTAAAAAGGAAAACTACCCGCATCAGGCAGCTCTGGAACCGGAATACATACCGCCCCCTTTCGAGGAGGAAATGTATCCCCCCCTGCCCTTGCTCATTCCTCCCGGCAACCATTTTCCCCACGAACGCGACCTGATTCAGGCACTCCTGCGGTTTGGTAACCAGGAGTTGCGACTCGAAGATCAGAACAACCCCAGCGTTGCCGAGTACATTGTTCGGGAGATCCTGGCCGATGAACTGGATTTTCAGCACCCCGTATATCGCTCCATTTTCTCCATCACCGCCGGTTTGGTAGAAAACGGTCAGGAATTTAATGTGCGTACCTTTACCCAGCATCAGGACCCGGACATCTGCACGGCTACGGTCGATTTAACCACCGACAATTACGAGCTCAGTGTAATTTGGACCAAACACGAGTCGCGAATCGCATCGGACGATATGAGGCTTCGGGAAATAATCCCGGAACTGGTCATTGCTTTTAAAAACAAAAAAGTTATCGACCTGATTAAGCAAACCCAGGAAGAAATAGTTGTGGCACAACAAAACGGCGATTCCGAAGCCATTACAATGCTTTCGCAAAAATTTATGGTGCTCAACGAGCTCAAAAAACATTTTGCAAAAGAACTGGGCGACCGCATTATTTATGGAAGGTAGCTTACGTTACACTTTCCTGTTACAGGAGACCAACCTTGACGTATTGATAAGCTCACCAATTGCCCCACAGGGAAACTATTGGATGGAGGTTTAAAAGCACCCTGCTCGGTTGTAAAGAACATGAACCACCATAATCAATTATTTCTACCTTTGCCCATTGCAGCATTTCAATTACCGAAGAAAGATGGAACATAAGTTAAGCTTATACAACTCACTTACCCGTAAGAAGGAACTTTTTAAACCCTTACATTCGCCCCACGTGGGTTTATATGTATGTGGGCCCACCGTTTACAGCGAACCCCACCTGGGTCACGTGCGTATGGCCATAACCTTCGACACCCTCTTTCGGTACCTGCTGCACCTGGGTTATAAAGTGCGCTACGTACGCAACATTACCGATGTAGGTCATCTCGAAGACGAAGTGGCCGGCACCGGCGAAGATAAAATCAGCAAAAAAGCCAAACTGGAACAGCTGGAACCCATGGAAGTGGTTCAAAAGTATAAGCTGATGTTTCAGGAGGTACTCCAAATCCTGAATACGCTGCCTCCGAGTATCGAACCACAAGCTTCAGGCCATATCATTGAGCAGCAACAAATGATTCGCCGTATTATGGACAACGGCTATGCCTATGAGGTGAACGGTTCGGTGTATTTCGATATCGAAACCTATAACAAAAAATACACCTACGGCCAGCTTTCGGGCCGCAAAGTGGAAGACATGCTGGCCAACACCCGCCAATTGGAAGGGCAGCAGGAAAAACGGTCACCGCTCGATTTTGCCCTTTGGAAAAAAGCCGGCGACGAACACATTATGCGCTGGCCTTCGGAATGGAGCGAAGGTTTTCCCGGCTGGCACCTCGAGTGTTCGGCCATGAGTACCAAATACCTGGGCGAAACTTTCGACATTCATGGTGGTGGCCTGGACTTGTTATTTCCCCACCACGAATGCGAAATTGCCCAAACGGTAGCTTCGCAGGGAAAAGACCATGTGCGCTACTGGATGCACAACAACATGATTACCATCGACGGGCAAAAAATGGCCCGTTCGCTACATAATTTTATTACGCTTAAGGAACTCTTTACGGGCTCCCACGAAAAACTGGAACGGGGCTATACCCCCATGAATATTCGCTTTTTCCTGTTGCAGGCTCATTACCGCAGCACGCTCGATTTTTCGAACGAAGCCTTGCAGGCATCCGAAAAAGGATTGCACAAACTGCTAAAAGCCATTGAAAATCTGGATCGCATCCAGGCGGGCAAGCAATCCACGCTTTCTGTAGTCCCCGTAATCGAAAAATGCTTCGAAGCGCTGAACGACGACTTGAACACCCCCATTGCCATTGCGCAACTTTTCGAAGGCGTGCGTCTGATCAATCTGTTGCTCGAAGGAAAAGAAACGCTGGATCCGACCGACCTGGAACGCTTCAGTACCTTCATGAAAAACATTTGCTACGAGGTATTGGGCTTGCAGCCCCTGGAACAATCCCTTACTCATGACTCGGCGGAAGAAGGACTCCTGCAAATTCTGGTGGATCTGCGTCTGGATGCCCGCAAGAATAAAGACTTTGCCACCTCCGACCTGATACGCGACAAACTAAACGAACTGGGCATTGCCCTGAAAGACACCAAAGAAGGAACCACCTGGGAACGAATCGGGTAGACCAATCACTTCCCGCACAACAAATACTGAACTACATCGTTAAACCAATAAAACCGAAATCATGCAAAAAGTTAAAAATTTTTTCTCATCACTTCTCTCACACCTCTTCCTGGCCGGGCTGTGTGTGCTTTTTATTATCTCTTCATGTAAGAAGGATGAAAAAGACGATGACAGTGTAAAGGAAGAAGTATCGACCGAAATTTCTTCAGAAGACAGCATTTTCTATGTGACCAACGAAGTAATGCAAACCTACTACCTTTGGAACGATCAACTTCCAACCGATTTGGATATATACAGTTACGAAAATCCCAACGATCTGATGGAGGCCATGCGTTACGATCAGTATGATCACTGGAGTACCGTGCTGGATGCCTCCTATTTTGAATCGGTTCTCGAAACTGGTGCCAGCTACAGCATAGGATTCCGCCTGCGTTGGAATAGCGATAACACCCTTAGAGTAGTCAATGTATACAAAGGCTCGCAAGCCGAAGCAAGGGGAATGCGCAAAGGAAACGTTATCCTGTCCATCAATGGTACAGAATCCCTATACCTTCAGGATTCTGATTACGATGCCATCCTGGGCAGCAGGCCCGGAACGTATCATATCATCTTCTCCAATTCCGCAAACGTCACCCAAAGTATAGATCTGGTAAAATCGGAGATTAACCTGAATGCGGTATTTTGTGCACAAATTGATACAATCGCCGATAAAAAGGTGGGTTACCTGGTTTACGATGGATTTACCGAATATTCCGAAAGCGAACTGGACGAAGCCTTCACCTATTTTCAGACCAATAACATTGAAGAACTGGTGGTCGATTTACGTTACAACGGAGGCGGATACATTTACCTGGCTATGAAACTGTGCAATATGATTGCCCCGGCAACGGCCGTTGGCCATGAAATGTTCAGCTATTCCTGGAACGATATCGTGGCTCCGGAAATGGATACCACCATAAATTTTGAGGCCAATCCTCTGAATCTTAATCTGAGCCGGGTATTTTTTATTACCAGCCAGTTTACTGCATCGGCCAGCGAACTGACTATTAACAGCCTGGAACCCTATATGGATGTACAGGTGATAGGATCACGCTCGCACGGCAAACCGGTTGGGATGCCTACCATTCCTTTCCAACACTATTACATTTTACCCGTTTCGTTCAGAACCACCAATGCCAATGGTTATGGCGATTATTTCGATGGTCTGGCAGTGGATCAAACTGCCAACGAAGGTTTGGCATATAACTGGGGCGATCCACTGGAGCCCAATTTAGCTCAGGCATTGTACTATATTGAACATGACAGCTATAACTATTCGAAGTCATCCAGTTTTCATCAGAAATCAACTCAAAACCTGACCTCATTAGCACCATACAAAAACACTTTCATGCTTATCAAGTAATATGTTTACCTACTGGCGAAGCTCACTGTGGCTGCTCATTGTTAGTATTTTTCTATTAATACCGGGAAATACCCTGAACGAACCCCGGTTTATTACATTCGAAAATGCCGATAAACTGGTTCACTTTGGCCTGTTTTGGATCTTACAAAGTCTCTTCTTACTGGAGTACCAATGGAAATGGCAGCATAAAAACCGGAAGGTTTGGGTTGGATCCTTACTGATCTTTACCGGCTATGCCATTTCCACTGAGTTTTTACAAGGATGGTCCGCCATTGAACGCGATCCGGACTGGGCCGATGGCCTGGCCGATATCCTCGGATTATTAGGCGCCTTAGGGTGTTTCCCGCTTATAAGTCGATGGTTCCCCCGGACTCGTTAAACTCCTTGCTGAGCATGTCGATGGTATGGCCGGAGAACATGTGGTTTACCTGCTCGCGAATCTTTTCATAGTGGCTGTGCAGTGCACAAGGGTTGCCCTTTAACTCGGTACATTTCTTATCCGAAATCAGGCAGCGATCAAACAGATCGTCTCCGTCAATGGTTTTGATAATATCCATAAGATTCGCCTTCAGGGTGTTTTTATTCACACCAAAACCTCCGTTGGGCCCTTTGGTAGAACTTAATAATTTCTTCTTCACCAGAGTTTGCAATATTTTTCCCAGAAAAGGTGAAGGAATATCCAGATCCTCGGCAATCTTCTTTATCCCTATCTTCCGTTTCTCGGTATGATTGGCCGCCAAATAAATCAGCGCCCGAATAGCATAACGCGAAGTATTGGATAACATAGTCTTTAGTTTACAGGTATTTTATCGATGCGACGTTGATGCCTTCCGCCTTCAAAACCGGTGTTCACAAAGGCATCCACAATGGCCAGGGCTTCATCGGTTCGTAAAAAACGAGCGGGTAAAGCACAAACATTGGCATCGTTATGCTGACGAGCCAGCTCGGCAATGTCAACACGCCAGCACAAAGCCGAACGTATTCCCCGGTATTTATTAGCTGTTATATTAATACCATTGCCACTGCCACACATGGTGATTCCCAGTTCGTACTCCAATTTTTCCACTGCTGCGGCCAAAGGATGCGCAAAATCAGGATAATCACAACTTTCAGCATTAAACGGCCCAAAATCGTGTACCAAATGTCCCCGGCTTTCCAAATAACTTTTCACTTCCTTTTTCAAATCAAAGCCGGCATGGTCGCTGGCTAGCGCAATCTTCATGACCCTAAAATGTTTGTTGCGCAAATATACACTATTTCTTTCGGATACGACCATTTCCCGTACGCCATAGCCATCCCGGTCACGTGAAGCCACCTACACTCATAACTTTTACCATTTTTCAGCAAGTATGCAAACACAGAATTCCAACAACGCTTGTCAACAGCCTGTGAAATTCTTTTTCGAAGAAATGATAAATTTTACTTGACCCGTATTGTTCCTTGCCTGTATAAACAAAAAACACGTTCTACCTAATAGAATTTATTCTTTCTATAAGCGCAACTATTAACACGTATCCAACAAAAAACACGCTGTCCCTATTTCCGTTTTTTTTAGAAAAAAACACTATTAACAACATGTTAATAGCTCAATAATATTCTGGTAATCAAAAACCTTTCAAGAAAAGCCTTGTTAATATCCTTTCAGTAAACTTTTAATTACGAAATTTGCAAAAAGCAGCCAGGTAGTTTTTAACACTATTAACAGCCTATCATAACCATCATAACTGATTTTTAAAATTTTCTATTTTTTATTTATAATGAAGAGTATAGTTAATAAAAGTGATTTGGAAGAATTTGGATTTATAACCGCTAAGGTAGATCCAAATTGCAATGTAGTGGAAGAAATTAACCGCTTGAAGAAAGAAAAGAATGCGGTAATACTGGCTCATTTTTATCAGGAAGGCGAAATACAGGATATAGCCGATTATGTTGGCGATAGTTTGGCATTGGCACAACATGCCGAAGCAACGCAGGCCGATATTATTTTGTTTGCCGGGGTACATTTTATGGCGGAAACTGCTAAAATACTGAATCCGAATAAAAAGGTATTGCTTCCCGATTTAAAAGCAGGATGTTCGCTGGCTGATTCCTGCAATCCGGTCGATTTTGAGAAGTTTGTAAAAGAACATCCCGATTATACGGTAATCAGCTATATAAATACGACAGCTGAAATTAAAGCACTCACCGATATTATTTGTACCTCGTCTAATGCCATGCAAATAGTGAATAGTTTGCCTGAGGACGAAAAAATTCTGTTTGCCCCCGACCGCAATTTGGGCAACTATATAAAAAGTAGTACAGGTAGGAGCAATTTTGTAGTTTGGGAAGGTGCATGCCATGTGCACGAGCAATTTTCGCTGGAACGCATTCTGGAGCTTAAAAAAACATATCCGGATGCTAAAATTATCGCACATCCCGAATGCCAAAAGCCCATTCTGCTGGTAGCCGATCATATAGGATCCACCTTGTCATTATTGAATTTTACAAAAACAGATACAGCTACTGAATATATTGTAGCTACTGAAACCGGTATATTACATCAAATGCGAAAGTTTCATCCTGAAAAGACCTTTCTGGCTGCTCCGCCTAAAGATTCGACCTGTGCTTGTAACGATTGCAGTTATATGAAATTGAATACCATGGAAAAAATTTATAAGGCGTTGTTGTATGAGCTGCCTGAATTAACTATGGATGAGGAACTGAGAAAAAAGTCCGAAAAACCCATTCGGCGAATGTTGGAAATTTCAGCAAAACTGGGTCTTTAATATGCACAAACACTTTTTGTTAATAGCAGTAGTTTTCTTGTTATGGAATGGGGCGGTAGCACAAAGTAAAGCCGTAGGTACCGGCTATCAAAAATACTATTATCCGAATGGTTCCCTGCTAAGCGAAGGAAAATTGGAAAAGGGCAAGCCGGAAGGGTACTGGAAAAGTTATTATTCTACCGGAGTGCTTAAGTCTGAGGGTAATCGTAGGAATTTTTTATTGGACAGCATTTGGATATTTTACAATGCCACGGGCGATACCACCTTGAAAATTAATTACCTTCTCGGAAAAAGAAACGGATTTGCCTACGAATACTATGTCGATAAAAGTTCGCCTGGAATAACAGGAAGAATTCTAAGCAAACAATTGTATGTTAACAATAGCCGGGAAGGAATTAGTTTCTATTACTACCCCAATGGAGTATTGAAGCAGGAAATACCTTTTGTTAACGATAAAGAGGAAGGAAAAGGTTACGAATACGATGAAACAGGTTGTGTTATCACCATTTTACAGTATCGAAATGGCGATATTTCAGAAAGGGAAATGGTTAATCGTTACGATGCTAATAAGGAAAGGACCGGTAGATGGCTGGAATGGTACAACATGGAACGGATCAAAACCGAAGCAATTTATAGGGAGGGAAAACTTCACGGTTATTATAAAGAGTACGCGCCTGACGGGAACATCACTTTAACCCTATTGTATGACGAAGGAAGATTGGTGAATGAACTTAGGGATACTACGGATATTAAGGAGGAATTTAGCCAATCTACTGAAAATGGAAATACCATTAAAGGAATCTATAAAAATGGGTTACCAATTGGGATTCATCGTACCTTAACTCCTCAGGGTAAGGTAGTAGATGCCACTATGTACGATGAAGAAGGTATTAAAATATCGAATGGTATTATTACCGAAAGTGGTTCAAGAGAAGGCAGTTGGGAGCTTTATTATAAAAGTGGTAAGCTAAGGGAGACAGGGAATTACTCTGCGAACCAAAAGGAAGGCAAATGGTTGTTTTATTATGAAGATGGGAAGGTAGAACAGCTGGGAAGTTATTCCAATGGAAAAGCAAATGGTGAGTGGATACGCTATTATAAAGATGGGAAGGTTTTTGTAAACGAAAATTTTTATGGTGGCAAAGAAGATGGCGAATACTTGGAGTTATCGGAGGACGGAAATATTTTAACAAAAGGATCTTACCTCGAAGGCGAAAGAGAAGGGGAGTGGATGGTACATATTAACGATGTCGAAACAGTGGGTTCCTATCTATCGGGAATGAAAAATGGACGCTGGAGGCAATTTTATGAAGACGGTACCCTCATGTACGAGGGAAATTTTATACAGGGAAGTCCGGAGGGCAAACATAAATTTTACTATCCGAATGGTATTTTGAAGGAAGAGCAGTATATTTCGAACGGATTACCCGATAAACATTGGAAGAAATACAACGAATTAGGTGAGTTGATACTTACAGTTACCTATCAAAAGGGACAGGAAGTACGTATTAACGGTGAAAAGCTGGATTTACCGGAGGGGAACAAAGTATTAACCAATTGATAGAATGAACGAAAATTTTAATATCCGCGAAAAGGCTTTATACAGCGATAACGATACAGACAGAGCCATACGTCCTTTATCGTTTGACGATTTCCACGGGCAGGATCGGATTGTTAATAATCTTAGAATATTTGTTCAGGCAGCACAGCAACGCAACGAAGCTTTAGATCATGTTTTACTTTCTGGTCCACCGGGATTGGGCAAAACATCGCTAGCCAATATTATTCGCAACGAGATGGGTAGCGATATAAAAATTACCTCGGGCCCTGTATTGGAGAAACCGGGCGATTTAGCGGGATTGCTTACGGGTCTCGATGAAAAGGATATTCTTTTTATAGATGAAATACATCGCTTGAGTCCAGTGATTGAGGAGTTTTTATATTCGGCTATGGAAGATTACAAAATCGACATCATGATCGATAAGGGACCTAATGCACGAAGTATACAATTGGGTATAAACAGTTTTACTTTGATAGGGGCGACTACCAGGTCGGGTTTGTTAACCAGTCCGTTACGTTCTCGATTCGGAATCAAGTCGCATTTCGAATATTACAATATAGAGGTACTTAGCGATATAGTAAAACGGTCGGCACGCATTCTGGATATCCCCATCGAAGAAAGTGCTAGTTTGGAAATATCGCGCAGGTCGCGGGGAACCCCTCGAATCGTCAATGCTTTGCTAAGAAGGGTACGTGACTTTGCGCAGGTTAAGGGTAATGGTAGCATCGATCTGGAAATTGCGCGGTATGCCTTAAACGAGCTGAATATCGATGATAAGGGTTTGGACGAAATGGATACTAAGATACTGCTGGTTATTATCGAAAAATTTAATGGTGGCCCGGTTGGGTTAAATACCATTGGAACTGCTATTGGCGAAGATCCTGGAACTATTGAAGATGTTTATGAACCGTTTTTAATTCAGGAGGGATTTTTAAAACGAACTCCCAGGGGTAGGGAAGTTACTCCACTAGCTTATGCTCACTTAGGAAAAAACTCTTTCAGGGGAGAACAGACTTTCCTCTTTTAACAAAATAAAAACGGGTCTGTCATAAGCAACAGACCCGTTTTTACAACGATTGTGGAAAACGTTAAAACTGTTGTAAAAATCGGATATCATTTTCGAACAAATAGCGAATATCGTTGATTTGATATTTTAACATGGCAATTCGTTCAATACCCATACCAAAGGCAAAGCCGGTGTATTTGGTACTATCAATATTTGAAGCCTCCAAAACGTTAGGAT
>QKEH01000025.1 GCA_003252385.1 Bacteroidota bacterium
TCTTCGAATTCGAAACGCGTATGATTGGCTTTGGGAATCACATAGTTACCTAATGCCAGATTAAACAGCATAATAATGGCAGCTCCCATCCAGTAAGGGTACAACAAACGGGGAAAACTCACCCCACTGCTCAGTATGGCAATAATCTCGGTATTGTAAGCCAGCCGCGAGGTAAAAAATATGACCGATATGAAGGTGAAAAGGGGAGCAAAAAGTACGGCAAAGTAGGGTATAAAGTTCAGGTAGTAATCCACCAGAATGCTTCGCATGGGAGCTTCGTTCTCCAGAAAATCGTCGATCTTTTCAGAAAAATCAAACACCACCGCAATAAGGATAATCAGTGCAATGGCACCAAAATAGGTTCCCAGGAATTTGCGTAGAATGTATAAATCGAGCTGCTTTTTCATGAATGCACCGCTATAAACGTTCGGCCAATACGTTAACCATTTTTTCTTTCCAGGGGAGAAAGGTTCCGTTCTGAATTTTTTCCCGTGCCATCTGCATCAGGCGCAAATAAAAAGCCAGATTGTGAATACTGCAAATTTGAGCGCCCAGCATTTCCCCTGAAATGATCAGGTGCCGAAGGTACGCTTTTGAATAGGAATTATCAACATAAGCCGTTCCGTCCGGATCAATGGGTGACAGGTCGCCGGCCCATTTTTTATTCTTAATGTTGATGATGCCGTTTTGGGTAAACAACATACCATTGCGTCCATTGCGTGTGGGCATTACGCAATCGAACATATCCACTCCCATGGCTATGGCTTCCAGAAGGTTTACGGGGGTTCCCACTCCCATCAGATAACGGGGTTTATCCCAGGGTAGAATCGATGTCACTTCTTCGAGCATGTTGTACATATCTTCCACCGGCTCTCCCACCGACAAACCTCCAATAGCATTGGCCTGCATATCATACGAAGCAATGGTTTCGGCCGATTCTCGTCGCAGGTCGGGGTACACACTTCCCTGCACAATGGGAAAAAAGTACTGGTTATAACCGTATAGCGGTTCGGAATTCCGAAAACGTTCCACCCCGCGTTTCAGCCAGCGGTGGGTAAGTTCCATCGACTTTTTAGCCTCGGCATACTCGCAGGGGTATGGTGTACACTCGTCAAAAGCCATGATAAAATCGGCACCTATTATCCGTTGGATGTCCACAATATTTTCGGGGGTGAACAGGTGCTTCGATCCATCGATATGGGAGCTAAAATGCGCCCCTTCTTCCTTGAGTTTCCGGTTATCGGCCAGCGAAAAAACCTGATAGCCACCACTATCGGTCAGTATTGGCCGCTGCCAGTTAATAAATTTATGCAATCCGCCTGCCTGTTTGATTAAATCGGTGCCAGGCCGCAGGTACAAATGGTAGGTATTTCCCAAAATAATCTGCGCCTGAATGTCGAGTGCCAGTTCGCGCTGATGCACCCCTTTAACGGTACCCGCCGTACCTACCGGCATAAAAATGGGGGTTTCAATCCGGCCGTGATCCGTGGCTAACACGCCCGTACGCGCTTTACTTTGGAGGTCGGTTTTTTCAATGGTAAATAACATGTCAGAAAATTTCGGGGTAAAGATAGGTATTGTGTATAATATCGCTCGGCAGTGCTTGCAAATTTTGCTTTATGAAAATACCTTTGAGCTGCTTTATTACTAACTAATAGAAAGAAAATACGTTGTTTCTGCCCACCCCGGTTTTAGAGTTCCTTCGGGAAGGAATATTCGGTTTGTTCCTTACAGCTGCCTTAGGGCAACTGGTTTATTATTTGGTTCTTTTCGGGCGACTGACGTATTACAAGCGCATCCCGCAACTCAAAAAATTCCCGATATCGGTTATTATCTGCGCACGCAACGAAGCCGAAAATCTACGCAAAAACCTGCCTGCTGTACTGAGCCAAAAACACGAAAATTTTGAAGTAGTAGTGGTGAACGACTGCTCGTCCGACGATACCGATGAGGTTCTGGATGCTTTGAAAAAAAAATATCCACATTTGCGCACCACCTCCATTGTTCCCGACAGCAAATTTACCCACGGCAAAAAACTGGCGCTAACCATAGGAATTAAGGCCTCAACACACGAATGGCTGGTTTTTACCGATGCCGATTGCCGTCCGGTGTCGGATCAGTGGTTAAACCGTTTACAGGACAATTTTACCGATAAGAACCAACTGGTTTTGGGCTATGGAGCCTACGAAACGCGAAAGGGGTTATTGAACAAATACCTCCAATTCGACACCCTGATGATTGCCGTGCAGTACCTCAGCTATGCCATTGCAGGAATCCCGTATATGGGTGTTGGCCGCAACCTGGCCTATCGTAAATCCTTATTCTACAAGAACAAAGGGTTTGCATCGCATTACGGTCTGCTCTCGGGCGACGATGACCTTTTTGTGAACGAAACCGCCACCCGGGAGAACACCGCTGTGGAGTTTCACCCCGACAGCCATACCCTGTCGATTCCGGAATTAAGCTGGAAGGCCTGGTTTACTCAAAAATGCCGGCACATGAGTACTTCGGGTCGTTATAAACCCAAGCACATTTTTTTGTTGGGATTAGAACCGCTGCTGCGATTAGTTTTTTACTTTACTTTTTGCTATCTTATTGTGTTGAAAATACATATCGTACCGACCGTGAGTATTTTTGGCATACGGCTCATCAGCCAGCTTCTGATCATGAAATTATCCATGCGCCGTTTGTCGGTATCGGGCATACTCTTTTTAGTACCCGTATTCGACCTATTTTCTTTGTTCATTAATTTATACACTCACCTTGCTAACCGTTTCAGGAGAAAACCGAAAAGATGGAAGTAAATACTAATTTATCAGATAAAGCACAAAGGGACTTTGTACTTGTTCAGCAAGCAACCCGTGGCGATCAAAAGGCCTACGCCGAGTTGATGGGGCGTTATCGCGATGCCATCTATTTTATGTTGCTCAAAATGGTGAACAATGCCAGCGATGCCGAAGATCTGACCATCGAAGCCTTTGGGAAAGCCTTTAAAAATATCACGCAATACACCCCCAACTACGCCTTCAGCACCTGGCTGTTTAAAATTGCCACCAACAACTGCATCGACTTTATCCGCAAGCGAAAAGCCACTATTATTTCGCTGGACCAGAACGACGACGACCCGGACAAATCATCGCCCGACATTGTTGCTCCAGGGCTCGATCCCGAAGAGGAACTGATTACGATGCAGAAGAAAAAAATGATGCGCGAGCTGGTATCCAAGCTTAAGCCCCGGTATCGGAAATTAATTGAGTTGCGCTACTTCAACGAATACTCCTACGAAGAAATTTCGGAAGAACTGGAACTGCCCATTGGTACCGTAAAAGCCCAACTCTTCCGCGCCCGTGAATTGCTCTTCAACATTCTGAAGAACACCAATAAGAATATCTAGTGGAGCTTATCGAGAAGTATTTCCCCGGCTTAAGCCCCCGGCAGCAGGAGCAATTTGCTGCACTGGAGGCGTTGTATGCCGACTGGAACGAGAAAATCAACGTTATTTCGCGCAAGGATATCGACCAATTGTACCTGCGACATGTGCTGCATTCGCTGGCCATAGCCAAATACCTGTCCTTTGCTCCCGATAGTCAGATTTTAGATGTGGGCACCGGCGGCGGTTTCCCCGGAATTCCCTTGGCCATTATGTTCCCCGAAAGTAATTTTCTGCTCGCAGACAGTATTGGAAAAAAAATCAAGGTGGTGAATGCGGTTAGTGAAGCGATCGGATTAAAAAACTGCAAGGGGCAAGCCATACGGGCCGAAAGTGTTAAGCAGAAGTTCGATTTTGTAGTAAGCCGTGCCGTAACCGCCATGCCGGTTTTTGTCGATTGGGTGAAGCCTCTGTTCCTGAAAAAATCGCGCAATGCCGTTCCCAACGGCATTCTGGCGCTCAAGGGCGGCAGCCTAGAGGAAGAACTTCAACTCCCCTACCCAACTCACATTATGAACCTTGCCGACTGGTACCAGGAAGAGTTCTTTGTGACTAAAAAGCTCATTCATCTGGAAATGAACTCCAGGCCATAACCACTTATGCCTTCCGAATAGCCGGATGGAACAGTATTAGCACCGGCAGTATCTCCAGTCGGCCTACAATCATATTAAAGCACAGGTACAACTTGGAGAATACAGGCAGTAACATAAAATTATCCATAGGCCCCACCTTTCCAAAACCAGGCCCGATTCCCGCCAGAGTGGTAGTAACAGCACTCAGGGCGGTAGCTGCATCGAGCTTATCGAGCATCAACACCACCGTGCCAAAAACAATGGTAAGCAGGTATAAGGTAATAAAGCTTCCGGTTTTCTGTATGCTCTCATGGGAAATGGTGATGTCATCTACCTGTGGCTTTTGAATTACGTTAGGGTGCAACAACGAAACCACATAACGCTTTACCGCTTCCACCACCACCACATACCGTTTAATTTTAATGCCCCCGCCAGTAGAACCTACACAGGCACCAATTAGCATAAGCATAAAGATGGTGAAACGAGCGGCAGGCAGCCAGTGCAGATAGTCTTCGGAAGCAAAGCCCGTTGCCGACAATATGGAGGTTACCTGGAAAAGTGCCGAACGAAAAACCGGTTCTACTGATACGGAAGCATGACGCTGCGCCAAGGTAATTATCAGGGTAGCGCCCAGGATAACCGCCAGGTAGTACTTCAATTCCACATTGCGGCCCACCTCACGAAATTTCAGTTTCACCAGCTTGTAATGCAACACAAAGTTCATACCCGCCAGAATCATAAATATAGCAATGGTGTACTGAATAGCACCCGACATATTAGCAATACTGGCATTACGGGTCGAAAAGCCACCGGTGGCAATGGTGGAACAGGAATGGCAAAACGCCTCGAACAAGCTTAATCCTTCCCAATACAACAGCAAGGTTTCCAACAGGGTGAGACCCAGATAAATAAACCATAAACGGTGTGCAACCTGGGTAATGCGGGGTTTTAGTTTTTCCGATTCAATCATGTTGCCTTCGGAAAACATCAGACGGTTACCTCCCGACTGTACAAAAGAAACCACCGCAACCACCAGTACTAAAATACCCAGTCCGCCAATCCAATGGGTTAATGAGCGCCAAAAGAGGATCGATTTGGGCAAGGCTTCAATATCGGCTAAAATAGACGAACCGGTAGTGGTAAAACCCGACACCGACTCGAAAAAAGCATTGTACCATTTTGGAATGGTCGAAGTGAAGATATACGGCAGGGCTCCCATTAGCGAGATAATCAACCAGGCCCAGAAAGCAATATAAAAACTCTCCCGCCTGCTAATGCTCTG
Organism: Bacteroidota bacterium; assembly: GCA_003252385.1. Classification (GTDB taxonomy): domain Bacteria; phylum Bacteroidota; class Bacteroidia; order Bacteroidales; family UBA10428; genus UBA10428. The sequence continues at coordinate 5,285 of QKEH01000025.1, forward strand.
CTTTCTTTTTCGAGATCCCAGGTACATTACGCCGCCTACCAACACCATAACCAACAAACTCATGGCCAGTGGCATCAGGAGGTGTTCGTGAAAATACACCGATACCGGCAGTGTAAACGCGAAAAACAAACTTTCCAAAAGTATGCAGGCGCCTATTACATTAATAATGTTGAAGATGTTGATTACCCTCATATCGCACCGATTTGAGCCTGAAGTTTAAAGTATACGAAAAGAATGAAATATGCCCAATGCACGTCAACTAACAACAGGCCGGTGCGGGTGGCGGCAAATCCATCCCCAGGTAACGATACGTGGTTTGTATGATAAAATCCTTCTGACTATATGGTATCACACATTGATTCTGCGTGGCCAGGTGTATAGGAAAGAAAAAAGTTTGCCGTTTAAACAGGATCCATGCACAACTCAACCCATCGACACGCAAATAGTTTTCCGATTCGCTATCGGCAGCTTCCTTTACCACGCACATCCCCACTATGCTGCCGTATTCCTCGTCGAGCGACAGCACCATAGTACCCGCCATCGACACTAACTGAACTGCCAGAAGCAACGCCCAGATATTAGGCTTTCGGATTGAAGATGAATGGTTTTCCCGATACATACACGAATAAACTGGGGGACAAAAGTACATTTTTACTCGCTACTAAGAAAACAAATAATTCCGAAGTGTGTTTGCTAGCCTTCCGGTTAATTTTTTCCTTCGTGCGTACGCCATAAAAAGTGTATTTTTGGGAAAATTTTAGCACCATGAACCGTATTATCCTAATCAGCAGCCTGATTTGCTCTTACCTTACCTCCCAGGCGCAGGAGGTTAAATTTGGCGTCTTCGTAGCTCCGGAAGTTTCGTGGATTATGCCCGATGCCAAAAACATTACCCACCAGGCCACGGTTGGCGGCATCAGCGGAGGGATCCTCATCGATAAATATTTCCAGAAAAACTATGCCCTGCAAACCGGTTTGGCCATAGGCACCCAGGGGGGCGAAATTGCTTTTACCGACCCGATTGAGTTTACCGCCTATGGAGAAGACACCCTTTTAAGCACACAATCGTCGGTAAGGTACAACCTAAACTACCTTACCATTCCACTGAACCTGAAGCTTAAAACCAATCAGATAGGTTACTTTTCTTACTTTGCCCGGGTGGGTTTTACCTCACAAATGAGAATGAAGGCAAAAGCCACCCAAATCAGCGGCAATCCGGATAACGTTCTCGAAAACAGTAGTATACCCGAAGAAATTGCCTTCTTCAACCTGGCCTATAACTTTGGTGCCGGAATAGAATACAGCCTGAGCGAAGATACCTCGCTCCTGCTGGGCATTAACTATACCAATGGATTTACCGACCTTGCCACCGAAAAGAGCCTGCCAGCATACAGCCGGGGCGTTTCTCTTCGGGCAGGAATTATATTTTAAGTTACGGATGATGAAGATTGCACTGGCACAGCTTAATTATACGATTGGAGCATTTGAGGAGAACACTGCCAAAATTATAAACACCATTCAGCTTGCCAAGTCGAATCAGGCCGAACTGGTAGTATTCAGCGAGCTGTCGGTTTGTGGCTACCCGCCGCTGGACTTGCTCGAACACAAGCATTTTATCGAAGCCTGCCAGAAATCAGTAACCGAAATTGCTGGCGCATGCCAGGGTATTGCCGCCATTATTGGAGCGCCAACCATCAACGAAAATTCCAAAGGCAAAAACCTATACAATTCGGCCTTATTCCTTAAAGACGGAAAAGTACAGCATAACCTGCGCAAAGCCCTGCTTCCTACCTACGACATCTTTGATGAATACCGCTACTTTCAACCGGCTGACCACTTTGAGTCGGTGGTTTTTAAAGGCCGGAAACTGGCCATAACCATTTGCGAAGACCTTTGGTACCAGCAACCCCTGCTTACTCACTTTGGCAAAAATAAGCTTTACACCACCAATCCTATGGCCAAACTGGCTCAGGAAGGATGCGACCTGATTATAAATATTGCCGCATCGCCCTTTGCGTACAACCACGACACCATTAAATCCGAAATCCTGACCTACAATGCCCGGAAATACAACATCCCACTGGTGTACGTCAACCAGGTTGGGGCACATACCGAACTGATATTCGACGGAGGTTCGCGGGTTATTGACGCGAAAGGTAAGCTACTGCACAAACTGGGTTTGTTTCAGGAAGAAATTGCCTACTTTGATACCAGCGAACCCTCAGCATCCGCACGTCCGACTGCGGAAAACCCTAAAACAGAGCGTATCGAAAAGATTCACCACGCGCTGGTACTGGGCATTCGCGATTACTTTGCTAAAATGAATTTCAAAAATGCCGTGTTAGGCCTTTCCGGTGGCATCGATTCGGCAGTTACTACGGTACTGGCACAACGCGCCCTGGGGTCGGAAAATATACGCGTGCTTCTAATGCCCTCGCAATATTCTTCGGATCACTCCATCAACGATGCGGTAGCACTGGCCGAAAATCTTAAAATCCGTTACGATGTGGTTCCCATTAAAGAATTGTACAAGCGTTATCTGACCGATCTGGAAGGTTTGTTCGAAAATCGCCCCATGGATCTGGCCGAAGAAAACATTCAGGCTCGCATACGCGGCACTTTACTCATGGCGGTATCCAACAAATTTGGAAACCTGTTGCTTAACACCTCCAATAAAAGCGAAGTGGCAGTGGGCTATGGTACACTCTATGGCGATATGAACGGAGGCATCTCCGTGTTGGGCGATGTGTATAAAACCGATGTTTTCCGGCTGGCCCGTTATATCAACAGCACAGGCGAGGTCATCCCCGAAAACACCATCACCAAACCGCCATCGGCCGAACTCCGCCCCGATCAGAAAGACTCCGACTCGCTACCCGAGTACGAACTGTTGGATCAAATCCTGTATCACTATATCGAACTTCGCGAAGCCCCTTCGGACCTGATAGCCCGTGGTTTCGATGCAGCGAGTGTCACCAAAGCCATCCGGCTGGTGAACATGAACGAATACAAACGCTTTCAGACCCCTCCCATTTTACGGGTGAGCAGCAAGGCTTTCGGGCTGGGTAGACGCATGCCGCTGGTGGCTAAATACTAGCTTCTTATCAGGTCTCCGGGAACTTACTCGGTAGCGTGCAACTCTTCTCTGGTATAGAATCCATCTTGAACTAGTACGTTCTCAAGATTGCCTACATCCAGAATATAGGAATTTAATAGTATGGTTGGAACCGACTGCATACCATTATAAACACGTGTATTGGCTGCAGGAAAACGATTTTCCTCCACTACCAGCAAAGCCGCTTCAGCAACCACCCGTGCCAGCTCCTTAACCGGCTTGTACACGGTCATGCTCTGTCTGCCTAGTAACACCCTGCGACAGGCAGCCAATTGAGCATCCTGTCCACAGAGCATCGGGAAGGGGGTTATTGCAGCTTCCTCAAGGGCTCGTACGGCGCCTTCGGCTAAGCCATCGCTGGCTGCCATAACAGCACAAACATCCACCTGTTTACTGAGGCATTCCTTCATGAGCCGATAACCTTCCTCTGAATTCCAATTGTAGGTGTACTGATCGAAAACCACCCGAACCCGTCCGGAATCGATATAGGGCTGAAGTATTTTATATTGTCCTGAGCGAATGAGGAAAGAATTATTATCGCTCTTGGCTCCCCCAAAAATGGCATATTTCCCCCTCGGACACTGCTTCAGCATGTATTTTGCCTGTAACTCACCTACCTGTACGTTATCAAATGAAATGTAGAAATCAAGGTCGCTGTTCTTAATCATCCGATCGTAAGCGATTACTTTTACCCCATAACTATGCGCCAGAGCCACAATATTGGCCGAAGTGTTTAAATCGGTTGGGGAAACAATCAGTAATTCTGCTCCTTCTTTCAGCATCTCTTCGGCATGGGGATATTGTAAATCGGAATTGCCCTCGGCAGCATAAAAAAGCACCTGCATACCTCGAGCTTCCAGATTGGCACTAAGCAGTTCCTTATCCACTTTCCACCGGCCATCCATACCAAAATCGAACAGAACCCCTACCTTTGCCTTATGCTTACAAGCACTCAACAGGATACTGGTCAGAATCAGAAAAACATAAAAATGAATTCGTTTCACAGGTGAACTTCTTGTTTACTATAAAAGATACAAAATCCTGCTGGCTTAACCATTCTTTGTTTCGGAAAGATGCCAAAAATTTACTTCTGAACTTGTCTCAACCATTATTTGTACTGAGCAACCTATGAATACATTAAAGACCTGGAAAGTATGGATAGATACCGGTGGAACGTTCACTGACTGTATAGCCCAAGACCCCAATGGCCAATTCCTGCGCCGTAAAGTACTAAGCTCTGGTAATTTGCGTGGCAGGATCACTCGGATAATCGATCACCGCACGCTCCGGGTTGAACAACATTGGAAGCTCGATCGGGATCTGATCCAGGGTTATAGCTTTCAACTCTCCGGTTCAAACCACTCCCCTTGTACCGTTAAGGAATTCAATCTCAATCAATCAATTATTACCCTTTCCGATTCCATACCCGAACTGAACTTGTCCGAATTTGAACTCAACGCCCACGAGGAAGCCCCCATTCTGGCCATGCGCCTGATTACCCGATGCAAACTGGAAGATGCTCTGCCCCCCATGGAAGTGAGGCTGGGATCCACCAAGGGCACCAACGCCTTACTGGAACATAAAGGGGAAGCCCCCCTGCTGATTACCACCCGCGGTTTTGCCGATATGTGCCAAATTGGCGACCAACAACGGGATAACCTGTTTGCGCTCAACATACAACAAACCCCTCCGTTGTATCGGCAGGTGATCGAAGTTGACGAGCGCATAGATAGTCGTGGAAACCTGGTAGAACCCCTGACTGAAAGTAAAATCAACCGGGTGCTTCGTGAAGTTTACCGTTCGGATCACCGGGTTATTGTTATTGCCTTCCTGAACAGCTACACCAACCCGGTTCACGAGAAGAACCTCTACAACATCCTAAAAACGGCAGGATATAAGTATGTATCGGCTTCGCATCAGCTGGAACAATCGATCCACTTTCTGGCACGAACGGAAACCGCACTCGTTAATGCCTACCTGATGCCCATTATTGAAAGCTATCTGCAAAAAATACGAGCCAAGCTTCACCCGGACACTACTCTGAAAATTATGACCAGTGCCGGAGGCCTGGTCGATTACCGGCAGTTCCAGCCCAAGGACAGTTTGCTTAGTGGCCCTGCCGGAGGGGTAAGTGGTGCCGCTCAAATTTCGCAGAAACTGCAACTTCCCAAACTCATTGCCTTCGATATGGGAGGAACCAGTACCGACGTGTCGCGATATTCGGAGAAATTCGATTATGTGTACCAAACGCGTGTAGGCCATTACCGTATCATGTCCCCCTCCATTCCTATCGAAACGGTTGCTGCCGGAGGGGGGTCTGTCTGTTCCTTCGATGGCTATAAGCTAAATGTTGGGCCACACAGTGCCGGCGCATCACCCGGGCCTGCGTGCTATGGAGGCAACGGCCCACTGACGGTTACCGATATAAACCTGTTGCTCGGCCGGCTGGAACCCTCCTGTTTTGGTATTCCCCTCAACCGGGAGTATGCAAACAACCGGCTGCATGAACTGAAAGCAAACGAACCGGCGCTGAAAGAAGTAAGCGAAGAGGTACTGCTTCAGGGATTTTTCGACATTGCTACGGAAAAGATGGCGAAGGCCATGGAAAAAATTTCTATTCGAAAAGGCTATGCCCCATCCGAGCATGCGCTTCTCGCCTTCGGGGGAGCAGGTGGTATGCATGCCTGTGCCATAGCGCACCAGCTGGGCATACAACACATTGTGGTCCCTTACGACGCTGGTATTCTGAGTGCTTATGGCATTGGGCGCTCGCGCTTGGAGCGTATAATCAACCGGCAAATTCTAAGAAAATTGGAAGAAACACTGCCCGCCCTGCCCTTACTGCTCGAAGAAATGGAATCGGAAGTCCGCCACCTGCTGATCACCGATGGATTGTCTGCGGATCAAATCCGGGTTGAAAATGTAGTTCTCAACCTTCGTTTTACCGGACAGAACGAAACACTGGAAGTTGTTTATACCCCTGACAAACAGCCGGAGGAAACATTCAAAAAGGCCTATACCGGACTGTTTGGCCACTACATCTACAATCGGGCAATCGAAGTGGAATCCATCCGGCTGCTTGCCGGCGGCGGCGACTATCCGGAACCTCCCATTGCCTTTCCTTCCCAATACTATGCACCCAATGCCTATACATATCAAAAAAGCCTGCATCGGGGGAAATGGCTCGACACTCCCGTGTACCGAATAGACGAACTTGACGAAGGAGCCCGGATACAAGGGCCTGCCCTTATACTGAACGATACCAGCACCACTTGTGTAGATCCGGGCTGGCAAGCCTTGGTCAATCAGACTCGCGACCTACTGCTGCAAACCGGCGAAAACCTGAACCAGACAACGCCCCACCGCCCACCCGAACAGGTGCAGCTGGAACTGTTCACCAACCGGTTCCGTTCGGTGGTGGAGGATATGGGCTCGCTGCTGGCCCGCACCGCTTTTTCGGTAAACATTAAAGAACGTCTCGACTTTTCCTGTGCACTTCTGGATGCCGATGGCTACCTGGTGGCCAACGCCCCGCACATACCCGTCCACTTGGGTGCCCTGGGCCTTTGCACACGCGAGGTAACCAAAAAATTCAATCTACTGGAAGGCGATATACTGGTTACCAACCACCCAGCCTACGGGGGTTCGCACCTGCCTGATGTTACGCTTATAGCTCCGGTGTATGTCGATGGTCAACGCATTGGCTATGTCGCCAACCGTGCCCATCATGCCGAAATCGGAGGGATCACCCCGGGATCGATGCCCGCCCATGCCACCTGTCTGGAGCAGGAAGGAGTGGTTATCCCCCCCTGCCTCATCTTCCGGAAAGGAGAAAGCCAACTGGATAGCGTAGTGTCTAAGTTGGAAAATGCGAAATATCCGACCCGCAGTATTGCCGAAAACGTTGCTGACCTTAAGGCAGCCATTGCCTCCATTCGTACGGGACAGGAACAATTGGCACTATTATGTTCCCAGTTTGGAGCCACCCAGGTAGTGCAGTACATGCAAAAACTCAAGGCGCACGCAGCCCATGCCCTGTCTGGTAAACTCCTTAGCCTGGTTCACCACAACCTGCATGCCACCGAACAATTTGATGATGGCAACAGCCTCTGCGTTACGATCCGTCCGGGCCAAAAAGTAGTTATTGATTTTGAAGGCACTTCGGCTCAACATCCGGGAAATATGAATGCTACCCCGGCCATTGTATACAGCGCTGTACTCTATACCCTTCGCTTACTGATTGACGAGGACATACCTCTTAATGAAGGCTTTCTGATACCGGTGGATATTCAGATTCCTCCCTCGTTGCTCAACCCCGATTTTAGTGCCGATCCGGCACAGTCGCCCGCCGTAGTGGGAGGAAACGTTGAAGTAAGTCAGCGCCTGGTGGATACCCTGCTAAAAGCTTTTGGCGTGGCCGCCTGTAGCCAGGGAACCATGAACAACCTGATATTTGGGAACCCGACCTTCGGATTTTACGAAACCCTATGCGGGGGCGTTGGAGCCACGGCCATCCATCACGGCGCTTCGGCAGTGCATCAGCACATGACCAATACCCGTATCACCGACCCCGAAATTATGGAGTTGCGCTATCCGGTTCGGGTGGAGAAATTTGCCATTCGAAAGGGTTCAGGAGGCAAAGGGCAGTTTCACGGCGGCGATGGCGTAGAACGCCAGATTCGCTTTCTGGAAGCGGTTAACCTCACCCTGTTGTCGCAACACCGAAAAGAAGCACCCTATGGCCTGAATGGCGGTTTACCGGGGCAATGCGGAAAGCAATTTCGGATCGACAAGCTGCAACAGC
>QKEH01000053.1 GCA_003252385.1 Bacteroidota bacterium
TGGCACTGCCCACCAACAAATAGGAACCAGCTGCCAGCAGAATTATGGAAAGTACCAAGAACAAAACAATACGAAGCAATCCCAGGTGTTCTTTAGGGTTAAAATCGTTCTCGTGTAGGTGTTTTTTTCGGGAGTAATAAAATAAACCGTAGGTATAGCCAACAATCAGTGCAACAAACAGCAAACACTCCCAACGTGCAAGGTACAAATCGGACAGGAATGCGAGTAACAACAAGCTTACCAACAGCATAAAGGGTGCATCAATGCGTACGGAATTCTTTCGCACAGGAATCGGGAAAATAATTGCAGTCAGAGCCAGCACCAGAGCAATGTTGGCAATATTAGAGCCAATCACATTTCCAATGGCAATATCGGGATGTCCGGTAATTCCCGCCTGAATACTGGCAAAAAGTTCCGGGGCCGATGTTCCGAAAGAAACAATGGTTAACCCAACAACCAGAGGGGAAACCCGGTAACGATCAGCCAGTCCTACTCCGCCCCGAACCAAGAGGTCGCCTCCGTATAAAAGCAGTGCAAACCCGATAAGTAATAATAGCAGTTCCATGGAAGACGGCGCTTACGATTTTAGATTGTTCTTGAAATCGGAGATATCGTTGGAAATATCTCCGGTGCTGTCGTTGATTTCGCGTTTAATTTCTTCTGTTGCCCGGCGAAACTCCCGAATACCCTTACCAAGCATTCGCGCAACTTCGGGTATTCGTTTTGATCCGAAAAGAAGCAATACCGCCAACAATACAACAAGAATCTCCGAACCTCCAATAAACAATACCATAACCAAATTTTGTTATTTCCTCGAAGTTCAAATATAACAAAAAAGCCCCGACAAAGTGGCCAGGGCTTTTCTGTTACGCTCTATCAAGCTATTATTTTTTAGCCTTTGCGGCTTTTCTTTTTTCAATACGCTGTATCGTATCGTATACCAACGGTGTGGCTATGAAAACCGATGAATAGGTTCCCACAACGATCCCTATCAGCAGGGCAAACACGAATCCACGAATTACCTCACCTCCAAAAATGAAGATGGCCAACAACACAATGATCGTACTGAACGAGGTACTGAAAGTACGGCTCAGGGTACTGTTCATTGCGAGGTTCATAATTTCCTTACGGTCGCGTTTCGGGTACAGGGCAATGTACTCGCGCAAGCGGTCGAAGATAATTACCGTATCGTTAATAGAATAGCCTACTACGGTAAGTATGGCCGCAATAAATGCCTGATCGATTTCAAGAGAGAACGGCAGTAACCCGTACAACAGCGAGAAACTACCCAATACAATCAGGGTATCGTGAATCAAAGCGGCAATAGCACCCAGTCCATACTGCCAGTTACGGAAACGCAGCAGAATGTAGAAGAACATGAATACCAGCGCAATGGTAATAGCAACCCCGGCCTGACGTTTGATATCATCCGCAATGGTTGGGCCTACCTTTTGGTTGCTTTGCCAGTTATTTTCGGTGAATGAAGTATAATCCACATTAGTTCCCAGGAACGGTTTCAAACCATCGTACAGCATATGCTGAATTTGATCATCCACTTCCGAACCCTCTTCGTCCACCTTATAACGCGTAGTAATCCGAACCTGATTGTCATCGCCAAACAGGATTACCTGTGGCGCTTTGCCAAACTGCGATTCCAAGGATTTGGCAATGGCGTCGGTTGAGACCGCCTGATCGAATTTAATGATAAAGTTACGGCCACCGGTAAAATCCACACCCGGATCGAGGCCGCGCACGAAAAGTGAGCCCACTGAAACCAAAAGTATCAAGCCCGATATCACATAGAACGTGCGGCTGCGTTCAATAAACTTGATCTGCACATTTTTGAAAGCGTTACGCGAAACGGAGGTATCGAAAGTCATGGCTTTGTTGCGGTTCAAATAGCGCTCGAATATCAGACGGGTAATGAAGATGGCGCTAAACAAAGAGGTACAGATACCAATAATCAGCGTAGTTGCGAAACCTTTGATAGGCCCGGTACCAAAAATATAGAGGATAATACCGGTAATAAGCGTAGTTACGTTAGCATCGATAATGGCCGAGTAAGCATTCTTATAACCATCGGTAACCGCCAGCCGAACACCTTTTCCGGCTGCCATCTCCTCGCGGATACGTTCGTAAATCAGCACGTTGGCATCCACCGACATACCAATGGTAAGTACAATACCGGCAATACCGGGCAGGGTTAGCGAAGCTCCTATGGAGGCCAGTACCCCGGCAATGAAGAACATGTTGGCCAAAAGGGCTATGTCGGCAATCAAACCAGCACGGCGGCTGTAGTAAAGTACCATGTAGAGCAGTACCACCAGGAAGGCTATAAGGAAAGAACTCAAACCATCGGTAACGGCCTTATGACCCAGCGAAGGACCCACCACACTTTCCTGAATAATGGTAGCAGGTGCAGGCAGTTTACCCGATTTAAGCAGGTTGGCCAAATCCTGCGCTTCGTTTACGCTGAAATTTCCGGAAATCTGTGAAGTACCTCCGGTAATTTCGGTTTGTACTACCGGGCCGGAATATACGCGGCTATCCAGAACCACACAAACCACCTTCTGAACGTTCTCCTTGGTAATATGCGCCCATTTGCGGGTACCTTCGGCATTCATGGTCATGCGCACGTATGCCGTACCATTCATGTCGTCGAATTCCTGACTGGCTGACACAATAACATCGCCATCCAACGGAGCTTTACCATCGCGGCTGCGAACTTTAATGGCATACAATTCGAAAATATCGGTGGGTTTTTTATCCTGTCCGGTAATGGGCAATGCCGCCCACATAAAGCGCACTTCGCGTGGGAACAGTTGGTGTTCCTTCGCCATCAACAGGTAACGGTTAATTTTAACGGTGTCTTTAAAATGCGCCCGTCCGATAATGGCACCGGGGTAGGGCTTGCCGGTTTCACGATCCTGGCTGGGGTTCAGAATGCTTAACAGAGGATAAACCGACTCGATATTGGAAGGCATAGAATCGGCTGAAGTAGTATCCGATTGTATTTGATCGAGCAGGGACAATTCCCCTGATTTTTCCTTTTCTTCCTTACCCGCAGTTTCTGCTGTTTCAGCCGGTTCAGTGGTTTCAGGCTCCGTAGCGGCAACGGTCTCTGCTCCTTCTTTAAGTTGTTTCTCGGTACTCAGATACTCCCGAACCATTTTATCGGCAGCATATAAATTCTGAATCAGATCGGCGTTATCAAACGTCTCCCAGAACTCCAGGTTGGCCGTTCCTTGTAAAAGTTTGCGTACCCGGTCACGGTTTTTAACCCCCGGCAAATCTACCAAGATACGATCCTTGGTCTCCAAACGCTGAATTTGCGGCGTCGATACGGGTACTGATAATGTTGAATGCATTGTCGATGGCGCCTTCTGCTTCGGCACGAACCACTTTCAGCACTTCGTCGTTAGGAGTATTGTAGCTGATGCGTTCACGCAGTTCGGGAGTGGCAGAGAATATTGCGGCCAGACTGGCCTGAGGGTCAATCTGATGAAAAGCTTCTCCAAATAACGTGATAAAATCGCGGTTGTTGTCGCGTTGCATCTTTTTGGCTAGTTTCAGTGCCTGGTTGAAGGTGCTGTCTTTGCTGTTGTTTGACAACGAGCGAAGCACATCCACCGTCGAAACTTCGAGGATTACGTTCATCCCTCCCTTGAGGTCAAGCCCGAAGTTGATCTCACGTTCCTGTACCTCTTTAAAAGTATAGTCGGCAATGAGAATATCGTATACTACTTCGTTGGCAATACTGTCTTTAAACCGTTCCTCTTTTTCTTTATCGCCCTGAGCGTATTGTTTTGCCTGCTTGTTGATGCGTTCAGCTTTCAAGGTGAACGAGAGCTGATACAAACAAACTAAGGCGAGTGCAATGGCCAGAGTTAAAATGGCACCTTTGTTTCGCATTTCTATCTAGTTTTTAATGTTTTACTGTAGGTTTTTCCTCTATTTTATGTAGAGGCGCAAATATAAAGGAATTTTTCAGAAGAAAAAATCGTTATCCCCGTTGTAAAAATGCGCCTTGCAGGCAAGTGTCGCTAATCGTTTTAATAATTCAGCAGGGTTTACTATTTTCAGGCTCTCATAAAACCACGATCTGTCATGCACAAAGCTCCCTATTACATCGTATGCCTAGCTATCAGCCTCCTTCTTGTAGCATGTAACCAGCTTCCTGAACCTCTTAAACAGCTGCTTCCCCGGAAAGAAAAAACCGAATACCTCCGCGACTATTACCCAAGCGGGCGCTTACATTCCATTTCCGAAGTGAGTGAAGGAAAGAAACATGGGGTTTCGAAAACCTTTTACGAAGATGGCAAATTACAACTTCTGTCACATTATGCCCTGGGGCGCTACGAGGGGGAACAAATCCGCTACTATCCGAATGGAAAAGTACACACCTCGGTAAACTACAGCCAACAAATGCGCAACGGGCTTTCGACCAGCTACTACGAAAACGGCCAGCCACACATGGTGGAAACCTACGTAAACCACAAACTCCATGGGGTGAAGAAGAAATATTATCCGAACGGGAAACTGATGATGCAAAACACCTTTATCAACGGCAAGCCCACTTCGAACCTAAAGGAATACGACCCATCGGGGCATCTGATAACCAACTACCCCGAACTGGTCATCCGCCCCGAGAATAGCGCCTATTTAAACGGGCACTATTCGGTGGTGATTTCGTTCAGTAAAAAAGCGAAAGCGTGTAAATTTTTCCAGGGCGACCCCGATGAACAGGATTGTATACCCGATTCTGCCTATCCGTTATTTGTAGAGAATCAAACAGCCACCATTTCGTACCAGGTAAACCCGGGATCGGTTATCATGGAAAAACTACATATTATAGGAAGTATGCGAACCCGCCTGGGCAATACCCGTATTGTGACTAAAACCTACAACGTTGCCTTCAAGTACTAAAGATTTCGCTCCAACTGCTGCAACCGGTAATTGCGCGGAGCTATTTGCAAGCCCCGTTCGATATAGGACTTGGCCTTTCGTGCATTATTCCGTGCGAAGCAGTACACCGCTGCTTCGGTATAGGCATCACAAATAAAATCGGCATTCACTTCCAAATGGTCAACTGAGGCAAAGACCTCTTCAAACCGACACAAATAGGCATCTCCTTCGGCAGGAGCCTCCATGCGAAAACTCTCCCGGGCAGCCGACAGTAATAATTTGGCATGCAGAATGGTGTAGTTCTTGTTTCGTTTCAGCTCAGGCAGGTTGTTATAATATTTTTCCGACACGGGCAGCGTTTCACGAGCCTGCGCGCCCTGTTCCTTTTGTAACGAAAGCAGATAAACAATAGCCGACTGGGCATCGATATTCTCCGGCTTCAGGCGCAAGGCTTTATCCATAAACCCCAATGCTTCTCCGGAGCTTCCGGTACGATAGTAATACCGCCCCATCTCGTACTGGTAGGCAAAATCCAAATCCCGGGCCAACACCGAATCGGCCAAACCCGGAACCATACGGGCGTAACCGGCTTTCAGGGTGTCCGGATAACCGTTTTCAACGAGCATTTCGTTCAAATACTCTGTAAAAAGATACTTCGAAAAATCCCGATCTTTCTGCGATATGGAATAACGGGTATGCTGCACAAACAGATCCACAACATCATTCCGTTTGAAGCCGGTTGCCGAAAGATACATTTGCAAGGTGTTTTTCACCATAAACTGAATGAGTGGGTCATTAAAAAACACCAGGGCTTTCTCGTATTGATAAAATGCTTCCAGATATTTTTCCTCGTTCAGATAGAGCATTCCCAAATTATAATACTGCACTCCAAGCAGGTTCTCGAGCGTAATTTTTTTGGGAGCATAGTAATTTTTTTCAAACAAGTACTCCACAGAGGTGGTATCCAAGTCGCGCTGCGACAGCACTTTTACCTCGCGCAGGTAATCGATAAACTGCTTTTTAAATCGTTCATCGGGCACCAATACCGCCTGATCGGGATTGGTTGCCTCCACTTTTATAGCTTCCGCATCGGGGTGAAAAACCAGGTACACATGCTAGGGCATAAGCCGGATATCGTAACTCTGGCCCAACTGCTCAAAGCATAAAGCAAAAAGAGCCGTTGAGGTTACGCAGTTGTAAACCCCTCGCTGAAATATCTCGTCGAAACCCGGAACCAGAACGTATTTATGAAGGTAAGCCTGTTCCATGTCGGAATACAACTGTTTTACCAGCCTGGCAGGTTTGAGCTGCTGATTTTTAGCCTCGCGGTATGGACTTAACCTCCGGTAAAAACCCTCTTTGGATAAGGCCGCATTTCCGGTATGCCGGTAATAAGCATTATACAACAAGCTGAAATAATCGGGCTGGCCTGCAGAATGCGCTTCGAACAAGGCCTTTTCTTCATCGCTATAGAAATGCAGCGATGAAATATCGATCGCCCGGCCAACTCCTGAATTGAGCAAAATAATCAGAACGCCCAACCCGCGAATAACTCCACCCGGAAGGAAACATCGTTTCGCCTGCTTAACTTTCAATAGAAGTATAGAGCCTACGTCCATTATAGCATGGTTTGAACATCGTCCTGTATCTGACGGGCCAGCTTATTGGCCGCCTCCATACTGGTACTTTCCGAATAGATACGGATGATGGGTTCGGTATTTGATTTTCGCAGATGCACCCATTCCTTGCCAAAATGAATCTTCACGCCATCCACATCGTTCACAGGGTAGCCAGCATACTTCTCCTTAAGTTGGATCAGGAGTCGATCCACATCCACACCAGCTTGTAGCTCGATTTTATTTTTTGAGATCACATAGTTGGGATAGGAAGCTCTCAGTTCGGAGCATTTTTTTCCCGATTTGGCCAGATGGGTAAGAAACAGGGCAATGCCCACCAACGAGTCACGTCCATAGTGAAGCTCGGGGTAAATAACGCCTCCGTTACCCTCTCCGCCAATCAGAGCTCCGGTTGCTTTCATTTTTTCGACCACATTCACCTCGCCCACAGCCGATGCGGCGTAACTCCCGCCATACATTTCGGTTACATCGCGCAAAGCTCCGGTCGATGAAAGATTGCTCACCGTATTTCCTCCACCGGCACATTGTAACAGGTAATCGGAAACCGCCACCAAGGTGTATTCCTCGCCAAACATGCTTCCATCCTCATTCAGAATGGCCAGGCGATCCACATCCGGGTCGACCACAAAGCCCATGTCGGCGCCTTGTTTTTTAATTACTTCGGCCAGTTCGGTCAGGTTTTCGGGCAGGGGTTCCGGATTATGCGGGAACAACCCGTTGGGTTCGCAGTACAACTCCACGACTTGTCGAACACCCAAAGCTTTCAATAATTTGGGAATAACGGTTCCTCCTACCGAATTTACACAATCAACAGCCACCTTGTAATCTTGCCTGCGTATGGCATCCACATCGACATACTTCAATTGGAGAATGGCCTGAATGTGCTTATCATCCTGGGTAGTGTCCAGGCTATAAGTACCCAGTTTATCGTAACTGCAAAAATCGAAGGTTTCGTTCTCCACCAGCTCCAGCAAGCGAACTCCATCGGCTGCGGAAATAAATTCGCCGCGTTCGTTCAACAGCTTCAACGCGTTCCATTGCGCCGGATTGTGACTGGCAGTTAAAATAATTCCTCCCTGCGCTTTCAAATGGGTAACCGCCATTTCGGTAGTTGGCGTGGTGGCCAATCCCAAGTCTACCACATCCACCCCACAACCCTGCAGGGTACTGGCTACCAGGTTTTGAATCATGGGTCCTGACACGCGGGCATCGCGTCCTAAAACTACGGTATAATTTGGCCGTGGTTGCCGTTCCTTTAACCAGTAAGCATAGGCGGCAGTAAATTTAACAACATCCACCGGGGTTAGGTTCTCTCCCGGTCTTCCGCCAATAGTTCCGCGTATTCCGGATATGGATTTGATCAAGGTCATGTATATTCTTTTTTTAGCCTCCTGCGCTTCATGCGTAGGCAGGTATCTATTAATAATGTACTTTTGCAGAACAAAAATAATCGAATTATTAAGGCTTCCTGAGGTTTAGGAGGGGAATTTATAACAACGACATTCATGCAAAAACAAGGGCCACGAAAGGAAAAAAGCACACCCAACAAATCGGGCAGACCCCCGAGACGTCCCATAAAAAAAAACGCCCCGGCTCCAAAACCACGAACCTTGGACGATACCAAGGTTCGCTTGAACCGATACCTTGCTTCGGCCGGAATATGTTCGCGACGCGAAGCCGATGATTTTATCAAAGCCGGGCTGGTTTCCGTAAACGGACAAATTGTTACCGAAATGGGAATTCGTGTGGACGCCGAAGACGATGTTCGCTACAACGGCGAGCGTATCAAAACGGAACGCATGGTGTACATTCTCCTGAACAAACCCAAGGACTACATAACCACGCTGATGGATCCGCACGCCACCCGTACCGTGATGGATCTGGTAGGCAATGCCTGCCGGGAAAGAATCTATCCGGTGGGCCGGCTCGACCGGAATACTACAGGAGTGTTACTCCTGACCAACGATGGCGATTTAACCAAAACGCTTACCCACCCCAGCCATAAAAAACTTAAAACCTACCACGCCACCCTGGACAAGAACCTCGCCGGCGAAGATTTTAAGAAACTGGCGGAAGGCATTCAGCTGGACGATGGCCCAATACGAGCCGATGCAATAAGTTACACCACCCCCGGTGATAAAAAGGAAATTGGAATTGAAATCCATTCGGGGCGCAACCGAATTGTACGCCGTATGTTTGAGCACCTGGGCTACGATGTCCGGAAACTGGACCGGGTGTATTTTGCGGGTTTAACCAAGAAAGGGCTTCCCCGAGGCAAGTGGCGCTTCCTGACCGATAAAGAAATTGCCATGCTAAAAATGGGTGCCTTCAAATAACCCCCAGTGCGGCAACTTCCTCCAGAGTCGGCTCTGAAAAAAAAGGGTAGTCAGAGATTGACTAGCAACTTGAACCGGCAGGAGTTGTTACAGTTTAACCCCCATAAAGAGCACGTCATCCACCTGTTCAAAGTCCTCTCGCCAAAGGTTGAAGGTACTTTTAACATACTCGTACTGTTCCTCCATGGGTTTCTGATTGATATCGCGAAGCAGGTTTTTCAGTCGTGCCATCTTGAACTTTTTGCCCACTGAACCGCCAAACTGATCGGGATAACCATCGGAGAACAGGTAGATCAAGTCGCCCTTATCAAGCTGAACCCCCTCATCTTTGAAGGATTTTTGATCCTTATCGTATTGGCCTCCCACCGAATCCCGGCTGCCTTTAAAATAGAGTTGCTCGCCTCCCTTGTACACTATTAGCGGTCGCATGGCCGAACAGAAACGCAGGTAATTGGTTCGGACATCCAGTTCGCAGACAATCAGATCCATACCATCGTTCGATTGCTCGGCATCGGCATTTTGATTAAGGGTATTGCACAATTCTTTGTCCAGTTCCCGAACAATTTCCGAAGGGGAATTCACATCGGGGCGCATGCATACGTCTTTAATCAGTGTGGTGCCAATCATCGACATGAAAGCTCCTGGAACACCATGACCGGTACTGTCCGCACAGACCAACACAAATTTATCTCCCTTTACCTGATCGAACCAGTAGAAATCGCCACTCACAATATCGCGCGGCTGAAAAAAAATAAACGATCCATCGAAATGCTGCTGCAATCGTTTTATAGGTGGCAGAATACTGCTCTGAATGCGCTGGGCATAATTGATACTGTCTGTAATATCGCGGTTTTTGACCTCAATCTCTTCTTTTTGTTCCACCACCTCGCGGGTGCGTTCATCGAGTCTTTTTTCCAAATATTCCTGCAACTCTTTCTGCTGACGTTCGCGGAATTTGATAATAAAGGTAACCACCAAAACCGCCAGAATAAGCATAAGAGCAATAAACCACCACTGTTTCCAGATGGGCAACTTTACTCGCAAACTGAACGAAGCCGGCATTTCGGAAAAGGTACCATCGGGACCAATGGCCCGCAGCCGGAAGGTATATTCCCCGTCTTCAATGCGAGGATAAATTACGGTCCGCAAGTCGGTCACTTCCGACCAATCCAGGTCGTAGCCTTCCAGTTTATATTGATACCGAACGGCTTTTGGATCGCTGTAATTTAGGCCAATGTATTCAATGCGCAACTTATAGGCATCGTAAGGCAATGCGATGGGTTTTCGGAAATCGTATGGCTTATCTGAGATGGTAACTTGCAGAATATTGGCAAGCGGCGCCATTTTTTTCTGGTAGCCAGCCGCTATATTGTAACCAATCAGCCCATCAGTAGTGCCAAAAAACAACTCCCTGCTGTTGCTAATTACAGCCGCGTTCTGGTTGCAATCGCTTACAATGCCATTATCGGCATCGAATACCGAAACGGATAGATTATTACGGTCGATGCGGCTCAGCCCCAAACGGTGCCCCACCCACACATACAAACTGTCATCGGAAAGCAGGCTGTAGCAGTAGTTCGATTTTAAGCCTTCGCGAGCGGTAATGTTGATAACCGAATCGGGCTGCAGAAGGAAAATTCCCTGCCCGTAGGTGCTCACCCAAATATGACCTCGTTCGTCCTGCACCATGGAATTGAAGTCCAGTTCGTATTTCCCTACTGTAAAATATTCTTCCACTTCGCCCCGCACGTTGATTTGATAAATACCGTTAGTACGTGTAGCGAAAAGCAATCGGTTTTCGGCATCCAGATAAAGGTATTCGATATCGTTGTGCGGCAAACCGTTAAGGGTACTGTAATGAAATTGTTCGCGGGTTTGAAGGTTTACTACATATATTCCGCTTTTGGTGGCAATGTACAGGTTATCCTTGTCGCCGGTGATGTGGTTAATGGAATTGCTTATGGTACTGTTACCCTGAAAGAAAGGAGTGAAACGATTCTCTTTCAACTTACCGGAATACACTCCGTTGTTTTGGGTTCCCACCCAAAGGGTTTCTCCCTGAAAAAACAAACTGGTTACCTCATCGTTGGGTAAACCGGCATTGTGCAGCAAATGACGCGATCCCGAAAGGGTATTCAACTGCAGGATACCGTTTGCCCCTCCCAGCCAAAGCAGGCTGTCATGTTCAGCCAGAGCACTTATTGATGC
This sequence comes from Bacteroidota bacterium, assembly GCA_003252385.1. Lineage (GTDB taxonomy): Bacteria > Bacteroidota > Bacteroidia > Bacteroidales > UBA10428 > UBA10428. The sequence goes on from QKEH01000053.1 coordinate 11,087, forward strand.
AAACCCCGGTTCGTCGAAATTATAAAACGCAAACGACTGGCTGGTTTGCATGGAAATACCGCTTCCATAGGTACCCAGCCAGATATTGTTTTCGCGGTCGGTAAGCAGGCATTTTACAAAGTTGGTGCTTAACCCGTTATTGGCATTCACGCGTTGCATGCTTAAAATTTCGACCGGATTTTTCGGATCCAAATTCAAGGTTAGAAAACCCGAATTGTAGGACGCCAGCATTAGATTGGAATCGGCATCGAAAGCAATGTCCTGAATATTCTCGTTCTGCAAACCCAGGTCGGCACCAACGGAAACTAGCGAATGGGTAAGGGAGTCAATAGTCAGAAGGTACAATCCGGCATCTTCGGTACCTACCCAATAGGAATTCCCGTTAAACGCCTCTTTGATGACCTGAACGTGTATGTAATTTAACTCCGGAAAAGCTGTAAAATCGTCACTTCTTCCGCCCGACTGATACTCGAATAAGCCCTCCTGCGAGCCCACCAACAGCATGCCGTTGCCGAAAAAAAGTGTCGAAATCAATCCATGTTCGAAGGCCGGTTCAAATGGCACAAGTGTTTCGTTGGTTTCCACCTTAAAAATACCCTCCTTCTGGGTTGCCACCAAAATCCCTTCTTCTTCACTTTGCGCAATTCCGGATATGGATGTATTGATTTCAGTACCGAAGCTATAGGGGACAAAATAATTGCCATCGTATGCCCACACCTGCCCGTTGTTGAACCCAAACCAAAGTTTGCCGAGTTTATCGGTATAGCATACGTTTACCACGTCCACGGGAAGGGAATCCATATCGGCAGCCGGATGAAATTCCACCCCGTCGAACCGACAGAGGCCTTCGCCGGTACCGATCCAGATAAACCCGTTTTTATCCTGACTGAGATTGTAAATGAACGGATGGCACAAACCCTCCGAAACGGTATAATGCTGAAACCGGCTTTTTTGACCCCACACGTTGGCGGGTTGCACCAAGGCTAAACATGCCCCCAGAAGGAACATGCCGTTCCCAAGAAAAGAGCTAACTCCTGTTTTCCATCTCATTCTACGCGTTTTACTCCAATATTATATTTGTACTTGGGAACCCCCCCAATGGGAATTACATAGAAGGGCAACAATTCGTTGTACTGATTTCGCACGTTCACCACTACGTTGTTATTACGCACCGGAGGCGTTTTCTTTTTGATAAACTGAATATCCAGCGAGGTGTTTTTTTCTTCATCAAAGATTTTAAATTCATCCTCCATCCATCGGTCATCGCCCGAAATAGTGCTCATTTGCCCCCGGCGTGCCACCGAAACGGTACGTATAAATCCGTCCGAATCCCAATCGAAGTTGGACAGTTTAACGGTCAGGGTCCGGTCATCGACATACGGATAGATATGAGACACCTCATTGGGATTATCGTGCATGCGGAACGAGTACTCAAATGCAAAGGCATTGCCTCCCTCCACGGGTTTGTTATCGTCGAAACGGGTACTCAGAAAGTATCGGTAAAGGTTCCCATCGTTTCCGGCAACACCGTCTACAATAATTTTGAAGATATACCCTCCAAATTTGGACACATACTCGCCTTCAGTGGGGTTAAACGGGCCAAAAGCGTACCAGTTGTTGTCGTAGCGTGGGTTTTCTGCAAATGCCTTACTGGCCAGTTGTACACCACTTTTATAATTTCCCTTCGGGTCGGTTTCCTGGGCATCGCGATTGGTGTAACATTCTTTACCTCCGTAGACGGAATATACCATGCGGGTATCAAATTCGCCATTTTGCTCGTCCACTGCACCGCCTACATCGGGATCAAATACCCTGATGAATATGGGTTCTTTAAACGTTTCGGGTATCAGGAAAAAGAAGGTTTGAGAATAATCATCATCGCCCCATGAAGTTTCGGCCGAAGGGCCAAAGGTCATCAGGTAAGGAATGTTTTCATCGCCGGCAGGTACGGGTTGTGCCTGTCCTATGAGAGGTAAAAGCAAAAGGGAGAAAATGGCAGCTACTTTCATTTCAGAATTTCTGTTTTATACTTCGTAACTATCAAAGATACAATTTATGAATTAAGACACTATAGCGTTCTGGTCATGAAAAAATCATTTCCGGGGAATTACCTCCAGACTCTTTGTTGCACAAGCCTTTTGCACCTTACCCGGTTCGCTTGCCGAAGTGCCGGTAATACCCAGACGAATGGTATATGTACCCGCCTTGGTATAACGATGTTTAACAATCAGGGTGTTCTCGATGGTGCCATCCCCTAAATCCCAGTAGTAATTCTCCGGGGTAAAACTTCGCAGGGTTGACTGGCTGGCGTCGAGAACAATATTCTCATTAACTGCCACCTTTGCGGGTAACAGCATGTAGGGTTGTTCCAAAGGCTCAATATTTAAATCGTAAGCAGCCTCGCTAAAAAACACCTCCCCGGTAAGGGTATCAATCACATTCATCTGTACCAGATAGTAACCAGGTTCTTTAAAGCAATGCGAAGCACGGGTATTGCGAACGGTGGAGCCATCGCCAAAATCCCACTCGTATCGAAGTGAGGTGGTATCCAAATCCATGGAACCCGCTTCGTAAAATTCATAACAGAACGATTCCTCCACCTGTTTCGGACAAGTTGTAAATGCTGGGAATGTGGAAGCAAAAACATAAATATCGTCAGTCCCCTTCCGGTTGGAAGCAAAATATCCTGAATCCAGTTCGGCATTGCCCACAAAAGCAAAATCGTCGTAACGTGAGTTGAAGGGACGGGGTAAATTTTCGGGTTGCTGCCAGTGATCGGTACTGTCCGAATAAAAAATATCTAAACCGCCCTGTCCTGAATGACCTGCTGAAGAAAAATACAAACGGGTTCCCTTGTAAATGAACGGAAACACGTCCGACTCGGCCGTATTAATGGTTGGCCCTAAATTCACCGGTTGGGTCCATCGGCCGTTTTTTCGATCGCTGCAATAGATATCGAACTTCCCAAAGCCCCCGGGCATATTTGAAGCAAAATACATCCGGGTTCCATCCGATGCTACCGAAGGGTAGCCCACATCGTACACATCGCTGTTATACGGAAATTCCTCCGGCACCGACCACTTGCCGTTGCTTTGCGTGGTAATAAAAATTCCATTGGTCAGTGTATCTCCCTGATCCAGATCGCCGGCTCTTCCAGAACCACCCCGCGTAGCCGTGTAATACATGGTATTCCAGTCGGCACTGAAACAGGTCGAACTTTGGTTGAACCGGTCTTCGAGCTCTTCGGCAAAAGGCTGCGACATGCCCCAGCTTTTCCCTCCCTTATTTTCGACATAGTATAAGTTGTACAAGTACCCTCCGTCCTGATCAACCGTTACCAAAACAATATCGTCCTTACGGTTGGAACAATATACAATGCCATCCTTGTATATTACCGGTGCCATTTCGCTGGCCACCGCACTGTTAAAAGGCAATCTTTCCGTACGGAAATAGACCTGAGCGAAGAGCATTCCACAATTACAGAACGCCATACAGGCCAGGATGAGCATTCTATTATTCATCGACTAAAATCCTCTGGGGTTAGAAGCATTTACTTTATATCCGAATTTATATTGCAATTGAATTTCGTGCGAACCTGAACTATAGTCCTTAAGTTCCCCCACGGTAAGGTCGTAGCTGTAGCCCACGGCCACCTGGTGGTTGAGGTTGTATCCCAACAGCAGCATAACGGCTTCCTTTTGCCGGTAGCCCAGACCTGCCTTATACGCTGCTTTATAAGTACCCATCACATTGAACTGGTATTTTAGAGACTTTGCCTGTACTAAAAGCAACGAAGGCTCCAACCCCAGGTCGGCATTGAGCTTGAATTTTCCACCTCCGGAAAGGTAAATTTCATAGTTGGCTATTGAGTGATCCACCTTATAGCTCCCTGAAGGATCGCTCTTGAAACCCAACATGCGGGGTACCGACATGCCCACCCAGAACAAGCCGGAGGTATAAAGAACCCCCATTCCTGAATTGGGCAACAGGAAGGTTTGTCCATTGATATTGGTCGGATCCTGTTGCTCATCGCGCATATTCAGGTAATCCTGAGAGGCACTGTACACTCCCAGTTTCAAACCCAGAGCCAGGCGATCTGCTCCAATTCGGATGCGATAGGCATAATTTACATACAGAGCCGTATAATTGGTTAAACCCCAGGAATCGTGTTCAACCAGCACCCCCATTGCCACCGAAGGGTTCCTGAGAGGAGCATGAGCACAAAAGGCCTGGTTAGAAGGTGCATTTTCGAAGCCCACCCAACTCTGGCGGGCAAAAAAATTGGCCGAGAGCACGTTCTCATAGCCCATAGCTCCCGGATTGAAATACGTCTGATTTTGTGGAAACAGGGTAATAGGCGTGGTGGATTGTGCCTCAAGAACAACCGAACCCAACCAAAAAAAAACGATTAACCATGGCTTCATCATCGGCGTAACTCAATAAAACCCTGCCGTGTAGGCAAACCGGGCCGTGTTAGAATATAGGCATACGCCCCAGCGGGCATATTTTTATGGTGGTCGCTCATGCCATCCCAGCGGAGCTGATCTTTCCCCGATGTGGTGTAAACGAGATTTCCCCACCGATCCAGAATGGTAAGGGTGGCCGTGACTTTTCCACTCAGGTTGATGATATATTCATCGTTTATAGCATCGCCATTGGGAGAAAAACCGTCGTAAAGCATTACCTCATCCACTGAAACCCAAAGGGTATCGTCCATAACCTGGCATACCCCGTTACTAACAGTCCAAATAAACTGGTACTGTCCGATTATTGGGTATTCAAGATCCACCTGCACCTGGCTCAGGCTTGAATCGTCATTTTCAAAGTGAACGGTCCCCGGCCCACTAACCGTCCACCGCCCATTTCCAATGGGTTCTGGTGCATTTAACTGGTATTCGAAACGGTTATCGAGAACTACATTGGCACCCAAATCGGGCTGAACGGGCTGCTCGTAAAAACGGATCGCTACTTCATCGGAACTTTCACAATTCCAATTCCATTCCTTCCAGGTAAAAGTTTGCAGTGTATTTCCGGAATAGCTGTCGATGGTTACCGTTGTCCCCGGAAGGGTAGAGTCGCTGTACAAATAATCACCCTGCCAAACGCCTCCTTCACCATCGGGGGTAGGTTGTAAGGTATAGCTCCTTCCACAAACTTCATCGTCAACACCGGCATTCACCTGAGGGTAGGTGTACACCTTCAGTTCTATTGCGCCACTCATAAGACTGAGGTTGGCATGGCAGG
>QKEH01000168.1 GCA_003252385.1 Bacteroidota bacterium
TATAACACTGGCGGAAAAGAAATCGGTGGATGATTACCTCGATCTGTTTATCAATTATAAACTGAAGGTGGTTGAAGCACTTGATTTAGGTTACGACACCGTGGCTTCCTTCATCAAAGAAATGGATGGGTATGCCGATCAATTGGCTAAACCGTATCTGGATAACGCCAATATTCTGGATTCTTTTGTGGAGGAATCGTACAACCGTTTTAAAGAGGAGATCAATGCGAGCCACATCCTTCTGAGGCTTCCGGAACAAGCCCTTCCGGAAGATACCCTTCGTGTGTACAACCAGATTATGCAATACCGCAATGCCTATGTGAAGGGTGAGAGTTTCGAAAAAATAATCAAGGACAATTCGCCCGATCCGCGTCAGGAGATTGGTGGTGATTTAGGTTGGTTTTCGGCTATGCGGATGGTGTATCCCTTCGAGATTGCTGCTTATAATACACCCGTGGGTCAAGTGTCAATGCCTATACGCACCCAGTTTGGCTATCACCTGATTAAAGTAAACGACCGCCGAAATAACCTGGGCGAGGTGAATGTGCGCCATATCATGGCCATGTATCCGCCCAATAATCCTTCGGAACTGGATAAAGCTGCTGCAAAACAGAAAATTGAAACTGCCTATAAAGAGTTGCAAGCCGACACAGCCTGGGACAGAGTAGTGGATAAATACACCGAGCATCGTGCTACCGCTTCGCGCGGAGGAAGCCTGGGCTGGATGCGCAGCGGTATGGCTCCCGATAAATTCATGGACGTGTGCTTTAAGATGAAGGACAGCGTGTATTCCGAACCTTTCGAAACCGAGTATGGCTGGCACATTGTGATGGTCGACCAGAAGAAGCCCATTATGAGCTATGAAGAGTACCAGGAAGCCAATGGCAAACGGATTAAGCAATCGGTAGAGGTAAAACAATGGTCGGCCAGGCAACATATCAACCGTGTGAAGGAAGAATATGGATCTACCTACGATCCTAAAGCCCTGGATGAAGTGCTACAAGCTGCTGACTCCTCCTGGCTGGCTGATGGCTGGAGCGCATTGCTGGTTTATCCTTCCAATAAAGTAGTGTTTACCATCGGCGAAAAACAACTGGATCAGGTGGCCATTGCCAACTATTTGAAAGACTCGAAACTGATTCAGTTTGAAAAGAATATCCCTCTGTTGACCCAAAAAGTGAACGAATATTTTTCTTACGAAGTGTTGCAATACGAACGCAAACAGCTTCCGGTTAAATACCCCGAGTATCGGGCGTTACTGGAAGAATATCACGATGGCATTCTGCTGTTTAACCTTACCGAAGATAAAGTATGGCACAAGGCTGTGGAAGATTCGGCCGGACTGGAGGCCTTTTACAACGGGCTACCCGAAAAGTACCAGTGGGAAAAACGATTGATGGTTACCAAATATACCTACCCCGACAGTGCCATGACCGGCAAACTGATTAAAGTAGCTAAGCAACGGGCAAAAAAGAATTGGTCGGCCAAGGAGGTTTCTGCTTTGGTATGCGGACAGGATACCCTGCCATGCATCAGTCTGGAAACCAAAAAATATGAGAAAGGCGACAATGCAGTGGCCGATTCCATGAACTGGAAAGCCAACACCTATATGGTATCAAAAAATAAAACCAACTGGGTCGTTTACTTTGCCGAAGGGGTGCTTCCTGCCAAGCAAAAGGAGCTTTGCGATGCACGTGGTCTTTATACCGCCGATTACCAAACCTTCCTGGAGAACGAATGGATTTCGGAATTGCGTAAAAAGCACTCGGTGGTGGTAAATACGGAGGTGTTGAATTCGTTAAAAGAACAGGTTCAATAACCTGTGCAACAAAACAAGGTATGATAAAAAAAAGCTATCCATTCATAATTCTTTTTGTTCTGGCCGCATGCATGTCGGGCGAGAAGGTAAACGATCCCATTATGGCGAAGGCATACGACAAAGTGCTGTACGCTTCCGACATAAGCGAAGCCATACCCAATGGAATTAACCAACAGGATAGCATACGTTTGGCGAAGAGCCATATCGAAAAATGGGTGCGCAATCAGTTACTTCTTCATCTTGCCGAGCAGAATTTGTCTGCCGAAGAAAAGAATGTGGAGCAGCAAATTGAAGATTATCGTTCCTCACTATTGATCTTTAAATACGAGCAAAATTACATTGCACAGAAACTGGATACCGTAATTGACCAGCAGGCCATACAGGCTTACTACGATAACTATTCGTCCAATTTTGTATTGAACCACAACCTGATTAAGGGCATTTTCATACGGGTACCCCTGGCAGCCTCTAACCGCGGCAAGGTTTCGCAATGGCTTCGCTCCGACGATCAGGAGCATTTGAAAGATTTGGAAGAATACTGTTACAGCCAGGGAGCCGATTTTGACTTTTTTGAAGAAACCTGGAGATCGTTTTCAGAGATTACTGCCCGGCTGCCTGTTCGAAATGGAGGCTACGATCCCATCCTGAAGTCGCAAAAGTTTTATGAAACACGCGATACCAGCAGCTACTACTACCTGAAAATAACCGATTACCGTTTGGAAGGGATGGTAGCACCCATGAATATGGTATACGACGATTTGCATAGTATCTTACTCAATAAAAGGAAGCTGGAAATCATTCAAAAACTCGAAACCAATGTGTATAACGATGCGCTGAATCGGGAACAATTCACCATCACCGAATAACACATTCGTTTCATTCCAAAAAATATAAAAGCATGAACATGCTGTTTCGAAATATCACTTGCGGTCTACTGTTGATGTTGGCCGGGCAGTTGGGAGCTCAACCCATGATGGCCGACAAAATAGTGGCTGTAGTTGGCAAAAACCATATTTTGTATTCCGAGGTGGAAGACCAGTACATGCAATACAAGGCGCAGGGCGTAAAACCATTGCCCACACGTTGCGAAATTGTGGAGGAACTACTCACCCAGAAACTTTTGGTAAACCAGGCAGCCATCGATAGTATTGAAGTGGATGAATCGCAAGTGGAGCAGGAAATGAACAGTAGGGTGAAGTATTTTATCAGTCAGTTTGGTACCGAGGATAAAATGGTCGCTTATTTTGGTAAATCCATTATTGAGATTAAGGAAGATATGCGCGATGCCGTTCGCGACCAGATGCTTATGCAGCGCATGCAAAGCGAAATTACTTCGGGTAGCCAGATAACACCTTCCGAAGTACGTAATTACTACAATAGTTTGCCCAAGGACAGTATTCCGTATATCAATGCGGAAGTTGAAATCAATCAGATACTGATGTATCCCGCCACCAGTCAGGAGGCCGTGTACGAAGTGCGTGAACGGCTGCTGAATATTCGTGAGAGGATTCTGAATGGCGAAAATTTTGCCACTCTGGCCGTTCTGTATTCCGAAGATGGTTCGGCCAGCCATGGGGGTGATCTGGGCTGGGCCAGCAAGGGCGATTTCGACCCCGAATTTACCAAAGCCGCACTGGCATTAAAAAACGGACAAGTGTCCAAAATTGTGGAATCCTCGTTTGGTTACCATTTGATTCAAATGATCGATCGTACCGACGAACGCTTTCACGTCCGGCACATCATCATGAAACCTAAAATAACGTTTGAGGAAAAGGAGAAAACCATTAATCGTATGGATAGCGTTTTGCAATTGATACGCATAGATACCTTAACCTTTGAGGAAGCTGCCGAGAAATTTTCTGAGGATGAAAAGTCGAAGGAAAATGGCGGGCAGGTGGTGAATCCGCAATCGGGCAATACCCGCTTTGAGCTCGACCATTTCGATACCAAGGAGTATTACCTGATACGCAACCTGCAGATTGGTGAAATGTCGAAGGCTTACGAAACTGTAGATGAAACCGGCAAACTGGTGTATAAGGTGGTTCGTTTAAAATCTCGCACCGAGCCGCATGTAGCCAACATCCGGCAGGATTATGAGCTGCTTAAACAAATGGCCAACCGAAGCAAACAGGACGAACTGGTAAACGAATGGATAGCGGATAAAGTAAAATCGACCTATATACGAATCAGTGAACCCTACAACAACTGTACTTTTCAAATAAAAGGATGGCTGGGAGAATAGGTCGGATCCGGTTTCAGCTTCGCAGGCTGTTGCCGGGGCTGTTTCTGCTTTTTTTTCTGCAACTGGCTCCGGGAGCCCCTCAAGCTACGGAGGAAGAATCGGATCAGGTTCAGTTTAAGGCGAATATCACCTCGGTAGATGCCAATTTGGGGAAGGACACCCGGCGGCTCCAGGGGGATGTGGTTTTTGAACACGGTGGTGCCAAGATGTATTGCGACAGCGCCTACTTCTATTCCGACCGAAATGCGTTGGATGCCTTCAGTAATGTATACATCAACCAAGGCGATACCGTACACCTCTATGGCGACTTTTTAAATTACGATGGCAATACCAAGCTGGCCAAGGTTCGGGAGCATGTTAAACTAATCAATAAGGAAACCACTCTAACCACCGATGCGCTGGATTACGACATTGCCGAGGGTATTGGCTACTACATGCATCATGCCAACATTGTGAACGTTGAAAATCATTTGGAGAGTGAAATCGGACACTACTATACCCGCGATAAATTATTTGATTTTCAGAAGAATGTGGTGGTAATCAATCCCGATTATACCATCTATTCGGATCGGATGAAATACAATACCGAAACCAAGATCACCTATTTTAACGGGCCAACCGAAATTATTGGCGACAGCAACTACATCTACTGCGAAAAAGGGTGGTACAACACCCAAACCGATATCTCCGAGTTGGAACAGAATGCGCTGGTGCAAAACACTACCCAAACCATTAAGGGCGATTACCTGTACTATGAGAAATTGACCGGCTATGGTATGGCCCGTAAAAACGTACAGATTATTGACGACGAACAATCCATTGTGCTTACCGGCGAAGAAGCGGAATATCAGGAACTGATTGATTATGCAATGATTACCGATTCGGCACGTTTTATACAAATTGCCGAGGAAGATTCCCTGTTCATGCATGCCGACACGCTGCTGACCGACTTGGATACCGCCGGAGCCAAACAGGTGAGGGCGTTTTATGGGGTACGTATCTATCGGAGCAATCTGCAGGGGCGGTGCGATTCCATGGTGTACTCCACCTCCGACTCGGTCATCCGGATGTATCACGAACCAGTTTTATGGTCGGAACAGCACCAGATAAAAGCTAAATATATCGAAATACATACCGAGCACCGCCAGGCGAAAACCATGTATTTGTATAATGCGGCTCTTATTATCAGTATGGAGGATACGCTGAAATTCAACCAGGTGAGTGGTAAAAATATGGTATGCCACTTTCGGAATAATGAAATTTACCGGATTGATGTTTCCGGAAACGGGCAATCCGTGTACTACCCGAAAGACAGCGATGGCGTGATAGGTGCGAACAAAGCCATTTGCTCGGACATGGTTATATTTATGAAGGAAGGGGGGGTGGAATCCATCAACATGCTTAAGGACCCCGATGCCACACTTTACCCCCTGGAAAAGGCGCCGGAAGAAGAGATGAAGCTGAAAGGGTTTGCCTGGCTGGAAGCCCTGCGGCCGATGAGCAAAGATGAAATTTTCACCAAATAGCCAATCTACAGCGAAATGTTCCGAACAGGAACCATGCAGGATGGTGTGCTGCAATAAAATAAAAAAGGATCTCGCAGAGATCCTTTTAGTCCTTAGTATTCATCTTCATTAAAGAAGAAATCGTCCTTGCTCGGATAATCCGGCCAGATATCTTCAATGCTCTCGTAAATTTCCCCTTCGTCTTCAATTTCTTGCAAATTCTCAATCACTTCGAGTGGGGCGCCTGAACGTATGCCGAAATCAATCAATTCGTCCTTTGTGGCAGGCCAAGGAGCGTCCTCTAATTTTGATGCTAACTCAAGTGTCCAATACATTCTTTTGAGATTTAGATAATACCTATAAAATGCTGCAAATATAAAAATTATAATCACTTACACAATACCTTGCGGAGCGCCTGTTTGAAAAATGTTAATAACCTGTACGAACGGATCGTGTGGCTGTAGTCGGGTAAAAAAACTGGTGAGCTTTACATCTGGTTCATGGGTGTAAATGGTTGTAGAACAGGATAAAACAATGAATTTTATTGGCAGTCTGTTTCTGTCTGGTGCGCTGACGGGAAACGTACTTTCCCATGTCGTAATATGGTTTTACTTCCTGGAAAGCATTTGTGCTGCTAAAAAATGAAGAAGTTTTTCGTATTGAATTCGCTGGCCATCTACCGGCACGGATCGTTTTTACTAAAACGGTGAGCGGTTTTTTTCCATTAGCTGTAGGATAATTGGTTAACTTGCGGCACTTTATTCAGCATAAACCAGAACGTGGTTACCAGGTAGGCACGTTATTCATTGTTTCAATTACGTGAACTTGTTTAAAAACATATTAGGCGGAGTAGCAATGGTAACCGGCTTATTGGGGTCAGGAACCTTAATGTCTCAAACCCCCATGCTGAACATTCTGCCTTTCGACACCATAATGTGTACCATCGACACAATTTATGTATCGATAGAAATCAGCGGAATGCCCGGGGTTTGGTTGAAGTACGTCGATCCGTTGGGTGTGTCGCGCGATGTTAACATTAGTAGTTCTACCATTGTGTTGCCCTTAACTATGCCCGGCACTTATGTCATTACGCAATACGGAAACGCGCAAGGTTCCGTATTGGATGATCCGCATGAGTTTGTACTCTATGAACGGGTGGCACCCGGATTTGAGGTATCTGGCGGAGGGGTGTATTGCAGCGAAACTGATGCGATACCGGTTCGTATTGATTTTGAAGGCACCGCTCCGTTTACATTTCAGTATTACGACGGAGGGCAGGAACATGAAATTCAAACCACACAGGATCATATTACCTTCCCGGCAGTTGGAAGTTACGATCTGCAAACCAATAGCATTCGGGATGCTTCGGGGTGTACCATCTATAAAAACCAACCGGCTTCTTTTCAGCTGGTTCAATTGCCCGTTCCCGAAATTATTGGGGAGGACGAGCTTTGTGAGCAGGAAACCGCAGAATATCGCCCCGGAACAGCACAGGCAATCCCCGTTTGGCATTTGAGCAGTGGCGGGTCGTACATTGAAGCTTACGATAGTATTGGCACCTTCATGCGGGTTGTGTGGAGCCAGCCGGGAACCCACCGGGTTTCGTTACAAAATACCGATCAACGGTGCTTTAGCGATACCGTCACTTTGGATGTGGTTGTTCATTCCCTTCCCGAGGTATTGGAAATGGATACCGCCCTATGTCTCGAAATGGAAGAAACCCTGCCGGTTAACCTTAGCCCCAATAGCGATACGATTCATTGGCTCCATACCGGAGGTACCGAGTGGTCGGTAGTGCTGGATACAGCCGGTATTTATATGTACCGGCGGGTAAATTCCTATGGATGTTCCAACTTGGGATACATTCAGCTGGGTACCAATTGCACCCCTGAATTGCATGTGCCCGATGCTTTCAGTCCCAACGGCGATGGTATTAATGACGAGCTGTTGTTGTTCGGTTTGTATTCGAAGTTGGAGTTCAGCATCTATTCGGCCAGCGGCGTGCGGCTGTTTTATGCGGGCAAGGACGATGCTCCATGGGAGGGCACGTTTGAAGACAAGCCGGTACCTGTGGGCGTTTATTACTGGAAGGCTGTGTACTACAGTCACGATGGCAAGGGTCATGTAGATTCAGGAGCAGTTACAATAATCAGGTAGTATGAAGTTAATTAGAATCATTGTTCTGTCAGGAGGATTCTGGGCGTGTGTTTCGGCAGCAGCCCAGGAAAATTTCACCACGCATTACTTTGCCTCCTCTTCAGTGTACAATCCGGCATTGGTGGGCGATACCCGTTTTGGACAGTTCAACCTGGTGGAACGTATTCAGCCCACCGTGGGCGAAACCTCGCAGAAGACCACTCTGGTATCCTACGGACAAAAGATCAGAAACTTAAATTCGGGATTGGGTATTTCCGTTAATCACCGGCAATATGGTTTTACCGAAAACCAGGTACGTATCAACTATGCCTATACCTTCCTACTACTAAAGAAAATTTGGATTAAAACGGGTTTGGGATTAGGACTGAACAGTATCAATACCCATGTAAACGATTATCTGTTTCCCGATCAGTTCAATCGCTATGGCTATAACGGGATGCCAACCATGGAGCCCAACCTGACACGGAAAGCCAGTTATGTGGGCTTTGCAACAGGCGGAGCGGTTTACGGAGCCAACTATTGGTTTTCCGCCAGTGCCGATAATCTGAACCGGCCGAAGTACAATCTTGGGGGGCAGGAAACCCGGGTGCCATTATTTGTTCAGGCCAATGCAGGCTATCTGATTCCTATTGATAAGGATCAGCGACCCAAGCGGATTATATCGCGTCAAGGGGGTATTACACCATACTCCAGTATGGGGCCGGTGGTATCGTTTATGAAGAATGGCCCGCTCAACTCACTGAGCATGGGGGTGAATACTTTTTGGAACCCGTTGTTCTGGGGGGTAAGTTACCGCTACAACTCCATACGGAGTGCGTTGTTTTCCGGGGGAGCCTATACCTTGAATTTTCTGGGGGGCTACCGCAACCAGTTTCTTTCGGTGGCCTATTCACACGATTTTGTCCTGAAATCGGAATTCGGAAATTATCAGGGAGTTCATGAGTTGTCGCTGATTTTTTACCTCTATTCTGTTAAGGAGGATTACCGCAGGCACGCGCTATTACCCTATCCCAATCAACTGAAGTATTGACATAGGCCGCATTTCGCCGTAAATTCGCAGGACAACGAAACGCAGCGTATATGAAGTCCGGTATAAAGACGCTGATAGCAATTAGTGGCTTAACCATTGCTTTCGGTTATATGGAAGCCTCGGTGGTGGTGTACCTTCGTGCGCTGTATTACCCCAATGGCTTCGATTTTCCGTTGGCATCCATGTCACCCGTTATCCTGTCGGTGGAGTTGGGGCGCGAACTGGCTACTCTGGTCATTCTGGCCACATTGGGCTATTTAACCGGTAAAACTGCTGGGCAGCGTTTTGCCTGGTTTCTGTATGCATTTGCCATGTGGGACATTTTCTATTATGTATTTCTTAAATTATGGCTCAACTGGCCCGCACAATGGTTAACCTGGGATGTCCTCTTTTTGTTGCCCACCACTTGGGTAGGGCCGGTCTTGGCACCGCTTCTGGTATCGTTCACCATGGTTGGCCTGGCCGGGTTGATCCTTTGTAACGAGCAGCGAAATAGGGTTTTACGCTTCCGTGGAATTCCGGTAGTACTTTTGGTATTGGGTGCCGCGGTAGTGTTTCTTTGTTTTATAGGGGATTATTCCGGTTTTATCTTGGAGCATTTCTCTCCGGGCGATCTTTTCAACCCGGCATCGTTCAACCAGGTTGCCGATGTGGCCTATCGGTACGTTCCCCGGCACTTTATGTGGGGGTGGTTCGCAGGGGGCGAAGTCCTGGTGCTGGCAGGCGGTTGCCTGGCGTGGTATCGAAGGGTAGCGGTGCGATGATAAAACCACCATCTTTACTTCCTATTGCTCGGGCATGGAATGGTACCAATACATACTGGTAGTGCTGGTGGGGCTGATGGCTGGGTTTCTGAATACCCTGGCCGGAGGTGGATCGGCATTGTCGTTTCCTTTTCTGATCTTTCTGGGTTTACCCGTACATCTGGCAAATGGTACCAACCGCATTGCCATTTTGTTGCAGAATGCCGTGGGTATCATCGGTTTTAGCCGTTCCGGAACCATGGATTACCAACGTGGATGGAAGCTGGCGATCCCCTCGCTGCTTGGGGCGGTGCTGGGAGCTTTTACATCGGTAAAACTGAATGAGCAAATCATGCGTTACATGGTAGGGGGTGTCCTGCTCATTATTCTTATGGTGGTGGTTTTTAAGCCCGATATTTGGATTCACAAACGAAGTGCTTCGGTTCATTCCTCGCACCGATGGGTGAGCCCGATCCTCTTTTTTGGCATGGGTCTTTACGGAGGATTTATTCAAATTGGGACCGGTTTTTTTCTGTTGGCCGGCTTGGTGCTCTCCGAACGATTAAGCTTATTAAAAGCCAATGCCTTAAAAGTTTTTATTATTCTTACCTATACTCCTTTAGCGTTGCTGGTGTTTGTATGGAACGGCCAGGTGAATTACGGGTTGGGCCTGGTGCTGGCTCTGGGTAATATGTTGGGGGCGTGGCTGGCTACCAGGGTGGCGGTTTCCCGAGGGGCACGCTTTATGCGTTGGATGTTGATTGGGGCGCTCTGTATTTCGATATCGAAGTTGTTTGGGCTTTTTTAGGCAAGTTATTTCCGGGCCAATAATTGGAGCCATTGGGGTAGCCGGTTGATCCGAACCAGTGTATACGGTTGATTTCTGGCTCCGAAAGTAGTGTTGAAATAGGCAACACCTGGTAATTCTGATCCGGAAAAATCAAAAACCTCAAATTGTGTTGCGCATTGGGTAATTTGGTGATTGACCAATAGATACATGGCCTGGTTTTTTTTGCCCTCGGAGGTGGAAGCACAAACCGAGAAGATAACCCTTTTTTTGTGGATGAGAAAGGAGCCCATGGCACAGAGTTGATCCGTGTTATCGTACACCGCCAGCAGTTGGGCTGCATTATGATCCAGGGCCGCCCGGGTGATGCGATACAATAGATCCATATCGGATTCGTGAAGGAAATCAACCTGTTTCAGGAGATGCACCCGCATGAAATCGGTGAATTCCGCAGCCTGGGTGCAGATTTCCACGCGCAGGCCACTCTCTATGGCCTTGTTGAGATTGCGACGGCAATTTCGGTTGTAACTTTGCTGAATTTTTTCAACAGGGCTATCCAATAAGAGGATATGATTGGGCTTCAGGCTTTTTTCACGATAGGTTTCCGGCAGGGTATTGCTTTCATTTAGTTTCAGATCCACGATCCGGTATTGGTGGGGTATCGTATTGAGTATTTGTTCCAGGATATTGCCTGTGAGGTGGTTTCCAAACACCCCCAATTGCTGAGCATACAGAGGCGCGAAGATGTATGAAATACCATACTTCTTTCGTACCGGAAGCGGCATTACCAAATGATAATCATCCACGATAATGGCTGTCCATTGTGGACATACGACATCGAGATACCAGGAAAGAGCATAAACCAATCCGTTTTCGGATCGATTTATGCAATCGTCCCATTTCGTTTTGTCAATATCCCGATGTTCAACGTATCGTATCATGGATGGGTATTTAGTGCGATCATTTCATCAAAAACCCTTCGCCAGCCTTTCCATTCCCGTCGGTTGCACAAACTTTCGTTATGCCACAGGCACACCAGTTCGCCACCCACGCTGCGAACCACTTCGGTGAAGTAGGCGTATTCGCCCATGGCTTCCTCGGGGGTTAGCTTTTCGTAATCCAAAAGGGTACGATCCATCATGTGCAAGGGTTTTAATCGCAGCGAGGTCTCCTGTTCCAGGGGCAGGTCGTAAAAGAAATGTTCGCGTGCCAGGCCGGAACGAAAGCCCGTTGATGCGGCAAAACCCATGGAGTAATCGGTATGGATGCGCCGGAAAAGCAGCGATCGGTACGTAACCGGTAGGTGGAGTTTCAGGAAGTGTTGCCGGCTGATTTCGGGCAGGTACCCCAGGGTTGTAGCCAGAAACTGGATCTCGGCATCCAGCACTTCCGACGAACCTTGCGAGGCATAGGAAGGATGAATACCCACGATACTGTTTTGGCTCAGTTTCTTCAGCAGAGTTGCAAAGGCCTTTTTGTGCAGCGAGAGATTGGTATCGAAAGGCTTCCGGTTTTGGCAGAGTGCAAAATACCGAATGGGTTGCTGCAGTTGCTTTTGAACCTCAGAAAGAAAGGTGAAGGTATCGGCGGGATCGGACTTAACACCCAGGACGGTGATCAATCGCCGGTAAAACATATAGGGGCGCAGTTGCAGCAATTCGCGGATCAGGGAACCTGTGGCATAGATAAAACCCTTGTTTTTAAAAGCCCAGGGTTGGTCGATATCCACCGTAAGCAAAAAGCGATAATGGCCGGGTTGTATGCGGGGGCATTGGGGTTCAATACTCAGGGTGCGAGCCAGCAGCTGGCACCACAAGTCGATAACCGGAAGTTTTAGAAAACCTTCGCGGAAGGCAATGCTTTCCTTCGCTTCGAAACGCTCGTGGGCATCGGGAGTAAAGGGAAGGTATTCCTCGTAACGGCTGGCTAGGTAAAATGCCGCACTAAACAGATCAAACGGAATGCACTCCCCGTTGTTGGCAAAAAGCGTTGGGATACCTTTCCAGCTGCCCACAGGAACGGATTGACGGATAATTTGGGATTCAAATAGCAAACCGGACGGACGTATCTGTAGACAATCCTTCAGTGGAGTGTCGGAATAGTTGATTTTTAGTGCCGGGCTTTCCGAAAAGTTTTCCGGATCGCGGGTATGCCGATAGGAAATGCCCAGTACCTCCTCGAAAACGAGTTTCAGGGTGTAGCGCAACCGCGGGCTGGTTTTATCGGAATAAATGGTAACCATGGGGCATATAGCTTTTCGCAGGCTAAATTTAAGAAATTGTGGCGGATTAGAAATTGGAAAAATGAATGGTGAACCGTCCTGTTCATAGCTGCATGGAGCTGAATGGTTTATTCCTGCATGAGTGCTGATACGTTTCGAAGAACCTGGCCGGTCGGATCACTGTGCAAAAGGTTTTGGCTCCGGGTTGGCGGGTATTGTTTTGCTTGCTGTATCTTCGTACACAGAAAACAGTTCGCCGTACCATGCTTCAATCCATTGCGCGTAACATTCAGCTTTCGTTGCACTACCTCATGTTCCTGCGTCGCGCCAGGAACCGACGGGGGCATGGAATCCACTCGCCTTATGTCTTTCATTTTGTGAACGAAATTGTGTACGATCGCATGTTCTATCCCGAGTATCGGGTTTTGGACGCGGTGCGGCGGCGTCTCCGGGCTGATGCAACCCCCATTCGCATGACTGACCTGGGTGCGCCGTCATATCGTTTCAAACAGCCCGTCCGCCGGGTGAAAGATATGTTGAAGAGTTCGTCTATCCGCACACGCTACGGTCGGTTGTTTTTTCGCATGCATTGCAAGGCAGTATGGCCCAGGCACTATGGTCGAATTGGGTACCTCGGTGGGTTACAGTAGTTTGTTTCTGGCCATGGGCAATCCCGGCGGAAGCCTGATTTCGTTGGAAGGCAACCCCGATTTGTGGCAATATGCACGGAGCTTGTTTCGGCAACAGCGTTTAGAAAATATCATTGCACTGCAGGGCTTGTTTGATGAGCTGCTGCCCACCTTGAGCAGGGAGTATCCTACTCCGCAACTGGTTTTTATAGATGGCAACCACGACTACGAACCTACCCTCAACTACTTCCGCCATTTCTGCGAACAAATGGACGAAGGCATCCTGCTTTTCGATGACATCTACTGGTCGGCCAATATGCGACGTGCCTGGAAGGAGATTGTTGCTAGTCCCGAAGCCACGGTAACAATTGATTTCTTTTTTCTGGGAGTGGTACTACGGAAGCAGGGTATTACTCCGGGGCATTACCGGGTTCCGTTCTGAAATTTCGTCTTCGCGCGATCCTCCGAATTTTAACCAACAGAAAGTGTAGCTGTCTTTGGAATAAGCCATTGAAAAATTGTAAATTTAGGAGAAAACGTATTCGGTCGTGCTATGATACTCACGGTAACTCTCAATCCGGCCATTGACAAATTCCTGGTGCTGAAGCAATTTGCGGTTCACAGACTACACCGGCTCGACCGGTCGGAGCAAAGTACCATTTCAGCCGGAGGCAAAGGGGTGAATATTGCCATCAATCTTAAGAAGTTGGGTAACGAAGTGATAGCTACCGGTTTTGCCGGGGGGCACTCGGGCCACCTACTTTGCGATGAAATACGCAGACATGGCATCACCACCAGTTTTATCTTTTCCGAAGGGCTAACCCGTACCAACATTTCCATTCTCGATCAGAATAACGAAACCCTGACCGGAATTAACGATGTTGGACAAAATATTCCCAAGGAAGACCTACGGTTGTTTATGGATAACTATGCCCGTATGTTACATCGGGTCAGCCTGGTGGTAATTGGGGGGTCGCTGCCCCAGGGATTGACCGAAGAGGTCTATTGCGAGCTGATCCGTATGGCTCATAACAAAGGCATTCAGGTAGTATTGCATACCTCACCCAATCATTTGGATGCCATGCTGGATGCCAATCCCAATATTATAATACCTGATATGCGCAGCTACCATGAGCTAATGGGGAAGCCCTGCGATGGGATTACCCGTTTTTTGGAGGTGGGCCGGGATTTACTGGCCCTGAATCCTGACACCCGGCTGGTGGTGTTTATTCATCGGATCGAAAATGTGATAGCCATTGGGCGAGAAAGCAGCTATATCATGCGGCCGCGCCAGCTTCAAATTGTGAATATGCTGGGCTATGCCGATGCCTATCTGGCAGGTATTGTTCATGCTATAAGGCAGGATATGTCGCTGAAGGATAGTTTGTTGTTTGCTTCGGCAGCGGGTTTGGCCAATGTGGAGTCCATTAATAAGGATCTGGATGATACCGCTGCAATTCATACAAACCTGAGTCGCATTGACATGGAAGAAATCTAGAAAGAAAATACAGGGCGGACGCAATCCGGTATTTTAGGGCGAATTCGTTTAAGCCCGGCCACGAACAACCATACCAAATGAAACTGGTAAAAGATTACATGCATAAAGATATTACCATGCTGAGCGAACAGAGCAGCCTCAGAGAAGTAATACAAGTCATGAAACGGCATCGGATGAGCGCCGTTTCGATTGTAGACCACAACGGTTATCTGGTGGGTTGTGTTACGGCTCAGGATATCCTTACAGCTTCGGTGCCGGATTATATGAAATCGATGTACAATACCTCCTTCATGGCCAATATCGATCAGGTGACCAGTCATCTGAGGAGTATTTTGAACACCCCGGCTATCTATCTGATTGATAAGAAATGCACCTTTCTGACACCAACCGACAGCATGTCGTATGCTGCTGACTTACTTTCCCGCGATCGGCGCACCATTTTGCCCGTGGTGGACGAAAAAAACCAAGTGGGTTGGATCACTAAAATTGATATCATTTCGATGGCTCTGGACGACGAACTGGCCAACAGCTAAACCTCACGAAAGCGCATGGTACTCAGTATGGCAAACAGCATCAATATTCTTCAAGTTACCATCACACTGGCAGCCTTTTTTTTAACTTTTTTGTTTATCACCACCGAACGGTTGCCCAATTCGATTTCGGCAGTAAGTGGCGCCGCTCTGCTCCTGTTTTTTCATGTTATGACCCAACAGGAGGCCATCGCATTTATCGATTTTGATACCATTGGACTGCTGTGTGGGATGATGATTATGGTGGCTGTGATGCGCAAATCGGGGCTGTTTGAATACATTGCCATTAAAGGGATTAAGCTTACCAAAGGCAATCCCTGGAGGCTGTTGGTAGTGCTCTCCATAGTTACCGCGTTGCTCTCCGCTTTTTTGGATAATGTAACTACTGTTCTGATTGTGGTTCCGCTCACGTTGGCTGTGGCCGAAAGCCTAAGGATCGACCCAACACCGATACTCATTTCCGAGATCCTTTTTTCCAATATCGGGGGAGCTGCCACGCTGATTGGCGATCCGCCCAATATAATGATTGGAGGCGCTACTCACCTGACTTTTATGGATTTTATCTCCAATAATCTTCCGGTAATTGTAATTGTGTCGGTGGTAACCTTCTGGCTGTTGCGCCTGATTTATGCTCGAAAGCTGAATGCATTGGCTGTGGAGCCTTCCAGTATCGAGGCTTTTGACGAAAGCCGTGCCATTCCCAATCGCGGTTTTCTGTTTCGCACCCTGATGGTTTTTTCATTGGTTATTCTGGCTTTCATTACCCATAATTTACATCATGTGCATTTGGCTACGGTGGCTATTGGGGGTAGTTTTATTATGATGATGGTCACCCGGCAGGAACCTGAAGTAGTACTGGCTGATGTGGAATGGTCCACCTTGTTTTTCTTTACCGGACTGTTTATTCTCGTGGGTGGCCTGGAGAAAATAGGTTTAATTGGCCTGGTGGCTGATCGCATTCTGATGGTTACCCATGGAGAAGTGGGGCCAACCTCGCAATTGGTTCTTTGGATTTCGGCACTGGCCACTACGGTAATCAATTCCATACCTTATACCGCCACCATGATTTCCCTGATTAAGGAAATGTCAGCCAGCATGCAGGGAAATATGGAACCGGTGTGGTGGGCCTTGTCGCTGGGAGCTTGTCTGGGAGGCAACGGAACGCTTATCGGAGCGGCTGCTAATATAATTGTTGCCGGAATATCGGTTAAAACCAAATACCCGTTGCGTTTCGGTCAGTTTGTAAAAGTAGCATTACCTCTGATGCTGGTATCCATTGCCATCGTGTCGTTGTATTTGTATGTAAGGTATTAACGGTTAAACAGGAGCCATTGATGCAGGGTCTGCCGGTTTATGGCTTTAAAGGCATGGTTAAGATTTACAGGAGACTATCCCACACGGCTGATTCGCCGAAGTTCGTCCCAATTCCGGATTTCAACCTGTTTGCCATTCAGCCCGATAACGCCTTCTTTTTCGAATTCTCTCAGAAAACGTATGGCACTCTCCATGGTTATGGAAGCAAAATCGGCAATATCTTGTCGGGTGAGGTGATCAAAAACCGATTCGTCCTGAAATTCGGAGTTGCAAAGGTAAGCGAGCGCCGAAGCCAGTTTTCCGCGCATCTGTTTGGAGGAAATATTTTCAATTAGCTCAAGATAGCGCATTTCGTAGCTGTAGTTCCGGGAGGTGATCTGCAGTGCAAAACCCGGATAGGTAAGCAGTACCTGGCGCAAGGCATCCTTGTCGATCATGCAAATGACAGAGTCCTTTAGTGCCTGTGCTGAGAAGTGGTATATGTTTTCGCCAAAAACGGATGAAAAAACCAGGAAATCGCCGGTTTTGGCCAGTCGCAACGATACCTGGCGCTTGCTGCCGGTTTGCAGGTACAATCTCACCAGCCCTTCGTTTACATACAGCACATGGGGGGCAAAGGCACCCTGCTTAAAAACGGTTTCGCCCCGCAGGTAGCTGATCTGGGTTTTCTTTTGCGCGATCAGTTTCAACGCTTCGGGGGGAAGGTTCTGAAAGCAACCTGCGGTATGTTCTATAGATGCTGCCATGGAGGGTTCCTAATTTTAAACTGGGCCCAATTATTCGGCTTTTATTCGAGCAAAAGGCGTATCGGAATATTGGGCAAAATCGTTACGGAGGTATTTGTAGTAGCCCGTAATGGCAATCATGGCTGCGTTATCAGTAGAATATTTAAACTCAGGGATGTAGGTTTGCCAGCCCCGAGCCTGGCCTTCGGTAACCAAGCGATTACGTAATCCCGAATTGGCTGACACACCTCCGGCAATGGCTATGTGATGAATTCCCGTCTGTTGGGATGCCTGAACCAGCTTGTCCATCAGAATGTCGATGATGCTTTTTTGAATGGAGGCGCAGATATCCGGTTTGTTGTTTTCCACAAAATCCGGATCGGCCTTTATCCGATCGCGCAGGAAGTAGAGAAAGGAGGTTTTCAACCCGCTGAAACTGTAATCCAAATGGGGTATATTGGGTTTGCTGAATTGAAAGGTTTCCGGGTTTCCTTCTTTGGCATATTTGTCAATCAAAGGGCCTCCCGGGTAGGGCAGCCCCATCACTTTGGCGCATTTGTCAAAGGCTTCGCCGGCGGCATCGTCCATGGTTTGCCCAATAATTTCGGAGTGCAGGTGATCCTTAATGATCAGAATCTGGGTATGTCCGCCGGAAACCAGCAGCGTCAGGTAGGGGAAGGGGGGCATGGCTTTTGATTCTCCTTCTTCCTGAAGGAATACCGAAAGGATGTGAGCATGCAGGTGGTTTACATCGATGATGGGGATGTTGCGCGACAGGGCTAATCCTTTGGCAAACGAGGTGCCCACCAACAAGGCGCCCATTAAGCCCGGTCCCCGGGTAAAGGCTATGGCACTCAGCTCTTCTTTGGTAACCCCTGCAGTCTTCAGGGCGCTGTCTACCACCGGTACAATGTTCTGCTGATGGGCCCGCGAGGCTAACTCCGGCACTACTCCTCCATATTCCTTATGAACGTCTTGGTTGGCTACCCGGTTCGAATACACTTTTCCGTTTTTTATAACGGCTGCTGAGGTGTCGTCGCAGGACGATTCAATGCCCAGAATAATAATATCCATTCGGTACAGTTATTGAGATATAATGTATTTTTGTGCTTTTGGGTATATGCTCGACAAAATTATTAAAAAAATAATTAAGGTCTTTTCACTGGTGGTGGTATCCATCCTCCTGCTGTTGGTGCTGGCCACGGTGGTACTGCAGTTACCATCGGTGCAGGACTCGGCCGTGAATAAAGCATTACAGTGGCTGGGTGATGAACTGGGTACCGTTGTTACCTATAAGAAAGTGCGTATCCCGAGTTGGAACAGAATCTTCTTTACCGATTTTTTTGTGGCCGATAATCATGGCGACACCTTGGTGTTTGCTGAAAAGGCGACCATTACCACGCCGACATTTTTTAATTTTCTTTTCCGTACTGAACCCGACATGGCCATTCTTCGGAAAATAGAATTGAACAAGGCTGTTCTGAATTTTGTGACCGATTCGGCGAATATCCTCAATTTCCAATACCTTATCGATTATGCAAATTCGGGAGATTCTACGGAGACAGAGGCATCTAAACCTTTCCGGATAAAAAAAATAAAAATAACCGACAGCCGATACAATATGCTCAACTACACTTCCGAACCGGATAGCGGAGGAGTCAGTTTCAGCAACCTGCACCTTACCCGTTTTCAACTGGAAGTTAGCAATCTGGAGGTTTTTAACGGCATCATATCCATGGATATCGATCCCCTGACCTTTATCGACCACAGTGGTTTTGAGGTGCAGGAGTTTTCGACCCACATGGAGTTGAGTTCTACGCACATGCGTTTTACCGATACCCGGGCATGCACCCCGGATTCCCGGCTCGATGCACCGGAAATTCTGTTTCTGTATGACCGGTACAGCGATTTTTCGCCTCCTGCTTTGTACACAAGGGTCAACATGAGCGGAACTTTTAATCCCAGCTCCATCAATTTTAACGATATCGGATATTTTACCGACATTTTCAGAGACTACCACCAGCAAATTTCCATCTCCGGCCACTTTGGCGGGCCATTGGCCAGTTTTAAAGGCAAGAATTTGGAAGTGGAGTGGGGCAGAGATTCTCATCTCAGCGGGAATTTTAATATAACCGGTTTGCCCAATGCCACAGAAACCTTCCTGATTTTTGACCTCGATGAGCTACATACCCAAAGTGCCGATATCAACAGCCTGACATTGCCTGGCAATCAGTCTGTTCAGTTGCCCCAGAGTCTGAAAAACATTACACAGATCTCGTACCAGGGAAATTTCACCGGATTTCTGAACGATTTTGTAGCTCATGGTTACCTGACTACCAACCTGGGGGAAGTAAGTACCGATGTGATGATTCGTCCGGATTCTTTGGGGAATACCTTGCTTTCCGGCCGTGTGGGTACTCAAAATTTCGATTTGGGCTCCTTGCTGGAAAACGAATGGTTTCATACTATCAGTATCGATGCGGGTATCGAAGCTGTTTTTAGCGAAAATGAACCCATCAATGCCAGAATTGAGGGGAAGGTGTTCCGTTTCGATCTCAAAGGATATAGCTATCAGAACATCCAGGTAAACGGTCGTTTATCCGACCGGCTGTTCAATGGAACCCTCTCGGTCAATGACCCCAACCTGGTAATGGATTTCGACGGACTCATTGATATGGCATCCGAACTGCGTACTTACGATTTTAATCTCGATGTAATCGATGCCAATTTGCATGCCCTCAATATTGCACCTGCCGATTCCAACTTTCATGCCTCCTTCTTGTTACAGGCCAATGCCACCGGTAAAAGTATTGACGATCTGAATGGGGATTTTCATTTGCTCAATTCGTTGTTTACCCGATCCGACCAGCAGATCCAAATTTACGACCTGCATGTGAGTACCCGAAATACTCCCGCAGGCAACAGTCTCGATGTGAGCTCCGACCTGCTAAACGCTTCCATGGGTGGACATTACCGCTTAAGCGAATTGAAACCTAAATTGCAAAATACCTTACATCGCTACTTGCCCAATTGGATTTTGCCCGATACCAGCACCACCCGATTTACACAGGACACCCGACTCGATTTTACCCTGCGGCTTAACCGGGCGCAATCCTTTTTCGAATTCTTTTTCCCGCAATACCTCTTCGCCGAGAATTCCGTGCTGAAGGGTCATTTTTACCCTGCCGAAGCGGCTTCGCTATCGCTGACCCTTACCACTCCTGCTTTGAAAATTGAAGACAATAACTGGGACGGGCTGGTGGTGAGTCTTTCGGGTAACGACTCGGTACTCCAAGCTTCGCTGGGTTGCGAGTTATTCCGGTGGAATGATCAGCTGTCCTTTGACAATTTTACGTTTGACGCGGAGGTGCAAAAAGGGATCGTGCAGTTTACATCGCACTGGATGAATTGGGATTCGGTATTGTACAAAGGACATTTGGACGGACAGGCCATTTTGGGGCTCAAGGGTGGGCAAACTGCCCTAAATCTCCGCCTGAAACCTACCGAGCTGACCATTAGCGATTCCGTATGGCAGGTATCGGCATTTGAGCTGAATATGGATACCGCAGGGATTGCCATACGGGATTTTGCACTGTCAAAAAACGGGCAGTCGGTGTCCGCCAACGGCGTTCTATCCGACACTCCCGGCGATACCCTGAATTTTACCTTTGAGCAATTCGACCTAAAAAATCTTAACCTAATTACCGAAAAAGCCGATATGGAGTTTGCCGGAATCCTGAGCGGAACCGGTAAAATGACCGGTCGAAATATCAACCCGCTGTTCTTTGCTTCGTTAACCGTCACCGACATGGAAATGAACCGGGAAGCTTTTGGGAACTTTTACATCAATTCATTGTGGAACAATCGCAAACAGTCGCTAAGTATTGATGCTCAGGCTACGCGTGGACAGTTAACCATGCTTCGTATTGCGGGCGATTACTTTCCGGCTAAGAACGGCCGAATGGATTTTGATATCGAACTCAATCATTTGAAGACCAATATATTCAATCCGTTTATGGAGGGGATCTTTTCGGATATACGCGGCTATGCCTCGGGCGAGCTTAAGTTGAGTGGCGTACGTGGAAAACCCAATTTGTCGGGCGAACTGTTTTTGCAGAAGAATGCTTTTACCGTCGATTACCTGAAGACCCGGTACAATTTTACCAGCCGAATCGAAATTGCCAACAACAACGTGTTATTTCATAATCTGGAAGTGTACGACAGCGAAGGTCATACCGGCGTGGTCAATGGAATGATACGAACCGATTACCTGCGCAGCTTGTCGCTCAATATGGGGATTTCTCTCAATAACCTGTTGTGCATGGACACCAAAGCGGTGGACAATTCGTATTTTTATGGAACCGCCTATGCTACGGGTAAGGTGCAAATAAAAGGCGACCCGGCAACGCTGCATTTTAATATTGAAGCCGAAACCAACAGCAATACCCGGATGTATATTCCCTTATCGGAAAGTGCTGAGGTGTCCGAATACAACTACATTCAGTTTGTACGGCACGATACCAATACCGGCAACATGCAAGCGGATGAAACGCAGCAGAAGGTGAATCTGGAGGGCATTCAGATGGATTTCAAACTCAACGTTACCCCCGATGCCGAAGTGCAGATTATATTCGATCCCACCATCGGAGATATTATCAAAGCCCGCGGCAGTGGAAATATTAACATGGCCATTAACACACTGGGCTCGTTTGAAATGCTGGGAGAATACAATATTGAAGAGGGCGATTACCTGTTTACACTTCGCAATATAATCAATAAGAAGTTTAAAATAGAAGAGGGCAGCACCGTTCAGTGGACGGGCGATCCACTGAATGCATCTATTGATATCACTACGGTGTATCGGACCAAGGCCTTGTTGCCTTCGTTTAGTTCGCAGAAGGAAAGCACCATCGAGACTACTTCGGTGGAAGGGGAGGCAATATCCAATAAACAAAACCGCACCACTGTTGATTGTCAGCTCTTCCTGACCGGCAAGTTGAAATCGCCCGATATACGGTACGACATTCAACTTCCCCTGGCCGAAGAAGAAACCCGCGAACGCCTGAAAAGTCTTATCCAAACTGAGGAAAACCTAAGTATGCAGTTCCTGTTCCTGATGGTGATGAACCAGTTTTACGAAGGGGGCGAAAACAGTTCAGGCAACATTGCCAGCAGCAATGCCGGCGAATTACTTTCCAATCAGTTCAGCAACTGGCTCTCCCAAATCAGTAACGATTTCGACTTGGGTTTTACCTATCGACCGGGCGACGACCTTTCGAACAGCGAAGTGGAACTGGCGCTTTCAACCCAGCTGTTCAACGACCGGCTTAGTATCGACGGCAGCGTGGATATGAAATCGGAGACGGCTCAACAGAATGCCAGTGGCTTTGTGGGCGATTTCGACCTGGATTACAAGCTCAACGAAAAAGGGAAAATTCGCTTGCATGCTTACAACCGTTCCAACGACAATACGCTGGAACTATCGGCTCCCTATACGCAGGGTTTTGGTATTTTCTTCAAAGAAGAGTTTAATTCCCTTGGCGAACTTGGCGAGCGCTATTGGGCCATACTCAGTGGTAAAAAGCGAAAGGCAAAAAAGCCGGACGGAGCAGCAAAAATGTAAGCGTGGATCTGGGAAATCTACCGGACAGTAGCCTGCGGGAAAGGATTTCGGGCATATTCTTCTTTCCAAACCGGACATGGGGCAACCCGGGGCGGCAATTCAGTAAAGAATTGTACTTTTGCCTGAGCAATTCAAGAACATGATTTACCCGAGTACCTTCGAAAATAAAATTGGTTTCGACCGCATTCGCCAAATGGTTTCCGAAGCCTGCCTGTGTCAGTTGGGGAGGAACCAGGTGGAGGCCATTCAAATGCTTACCGACCGGCAGAGCATAGCCCACGCCATTACCTTGGTGGATGAACTTCGGAGCATCCTGCTCTTCAACATCCCTTTCCCCCAGGATAATTTTATTGACCTTACCACGCAACTGGCCAAGATCAAACATCCCGGCACCTTTCTCGATACCGGGGAGTTGCTCAGTTTGCGCAAATGTATTGCCACCATTCGGAGTCTTGAACAGTTTTTCCGAAACAGCGATCACCGCGATAAATACCCGGCACTGTGCAGCCAGTTTGCCCAACTTACCTATTTTCCTTTCATTGGCGATCTGATAGATGAGGTACTTACCAAAGAGGGACAGGTGAAGGACGGGGCGTCGCCTGAATTGAAACAATTGCGAAGCCAAAAGAAACAAAAACAGGTTGCCTTAACCCGAAAGATACAAAGTATTATGCGTACGGCACAGCAGAACGGGCTGGTAGAAGCCGATGCAGAGATTACCCTGCGAGAGGGTAGACCGGTGATTCCGGTAAGTGCCGGGAATAAGCGTAAGCTGAACGGACTTATCCACGACGAATCGGCCAGCGGCAAAACGGTATATATTGAACCCGTTGAGGTAGTAGAACTCAACAACCAATTGCGCGAGCTGGAATATGCCGAACGGCGCGAGATAGTTAAAATTCTTACCCTTTTGGCCGATGCCATGCGCCCCTACCTGGGTGAACTACAGGAGGCTTTCCGGCTTTTGGGCGAGGTTGATTTTATACGGGCCAAGGCAAAATTTGCCCTCACAATACATGGTGTTCGACCTATTTTGAGCACCGACCGGAGCATGTCGTGGAGGCAGGCCATACACCCTCTGCTGTACCTGGCCCATAAGGCCGAAAATAAAGAGGTGGTGCCTCTCGATTTAAACCTCACCCCCGATGGGCGAATTGTTCTTATTTCGGGGCCCAATGCCGGAGGGAAGTCGGTATGTCTCAAAACGTTGGGGTTGCTGCAGTACATGCTCCAGTGCGGATTGCTTATTCCGTTGAAGGAAAATTCTGAAGTGCATATTTTTGAGCACATTCTGATTGATATTGGCGACGAACAATCCATTGAGAACGACCTGAGTACCTACAGCGGGCACCTGCTTCATATGAAAAATTTCATTCGTATGGGCAACCCAGCAACCCTTATTCTGATTGACGAATTTGGCACCGGTACCGAACCGGCTCTGGGAGGAGCCATTGCCGAAGCCATTCTGGAAGAACTCAATACCAAAGGGGTTTACGGGGTAATCACCACCCACTATGCCAATCTGAAACACTTTGCCTCCGATACGCCAGGCATTGTAAATGGAGCCATGTTGTTTGATACCCAGCAGATAAAGCCGCTTTTTCAGCTTTCGGTGGGCAAGCCGGGTAGCTCCTTTGCCATTGAAATTGCCCGAAAGATAGGACTACCGGAAAATATCCTGCAAGCTGCTTCGGATAAGGTTGGCAGCGACTATGTCAACTTCGAAAAGCACCTGCGCGAGATTATTCGCGACAAAAAGTACTGGGAAGAAAAACGTCAGAAAATCCGTCGCGTGGAACGTACCCTCGACGATAAACTGGTGAACTATTCCGACGAGTTGGATGCCCTGCAAAAAGAGCGAAAGCTGATTCTGAAGACGGCTCGCGAAGAGGCCAAAAAAATTATCAGCGAAGCCAACAGCCAGGTGGAACGTACCATTCGCGAAATTAAAGAACGCCAAGCCGATAAGGAATATACCCGCGAAGCCCGGCGCCAGCTGGAGCTCTATAAAAGGCAAGTACTGGAACATCCGGATAAGGCCGATGAGATCAGCCGGAAAATGGAGGAACTGGAACGTGCCGGGAAGGAGCTGGTACAGTACAGTCCCGAGTTGAACGAATCGGGCATTGCCCGCAAGAAGAAGGATAAAACGGCTCCGGAAGAACTTCCCATTGCCGTGGGCGACCGCGTGCGCATGAAGGGCATGGATACCCGGGGCGAAGTACTGGATACCAGTGGAAAAAACTTCGTGGTGGCGTTTGGTGAGATGATTACGACCATTTCGCCCGACAAAATTGAAAGGGTGGGGGACTCTAATAAAGTTCCGTCAAAAAAAGGAGGAGTGAAAACCAATGTGGGCGAGCGAAGGCTGAACTTTAAACCGGAAATTGATGTTCGCGGTATGCGGGGCGATGAGGCTATTGCTGCCATTCAGAATTTTATTGACGATGCGGTAATGGTTTCGTCACGGAAACTGCGTATCCTGCATGGTAAAGGCAACGGAATATTGCGTCAGCTGATACGCGATTACCTTAAAGCAACCGGATTGGTTAAAACCATGCACGATGCCCATGCCGATCTGGGAGGGGCAGGCATTACCCTGGTGGAGTTAAATATCTGATTGGGTATGTTTTTTACCTGTCCGGCTACGTGCATTCCTTCGGGCAGTTGTCATTATTCCAAACGGATTCTCACCT
>QKEH01000177.1 GCA_003252385.1 Bacteroidota bacterium
GTAATGCGTATGGCGTATGGCGGCTTCGTTTTTTACGACATGAATACCGGTATGGTCACTCTGAAGCAACGTCTCTATAATTATTTGGCTGCCAGTATCAATAAAATCGATTATGATGTTATCAACTTTAACTCACGGGTGGAAGCCCCAATGGAGAATGCGATCTACGACATTCGTTCCAACGATCTAATAATAAACGGTATTCCGGAAGTACACGTTAGCGATTCGCAGAACGTTACCATATACCCGGCAAGGAGCCGAATTGTGTTGAAGAACAACCGAAACTTTCAGTTCGACGGGGTTGTGGAGGCTGGTTTGTTAACCTTCTTTGGAAGTAACTTCTTTTTTAGTTACGATTCTTTTAAAGTGAATATGCAGAATGTAGACTACCTGGAGATGAAGTACCGAACCGGACAGGTGGATAATTATGGATTGCCGGTAACCGAAAATATCACCAGCCGTTTGCAGTCCATTACCGGAGAAGTGCTGATTGATAAACCGGATAACAAGTCGGGACGTGAACCCAATCCGGAATACCCCATTTTTATCAGTAAGGAAAATTCCTACGTGTATTACGATGCCGGAAATATTGAGAAAGGGGTGTACGAATCGGGCGACTTCTACTTTGAGGTATATCCTTTTGTGATGGACAGCCTGGATAATTTCAATTACCGGGATTTGAATTTTAAAGGAGAGTTTGTGTCGGCAGGTATTTTTCCTGCTTTTGAAAAAAGCCTTTCGCTGCAGGTGGATAATTCGTTGGGATTTAAACACAAAACTCCTCCGGAAGGCTTGCCACTTTACCAGGGCAAGGGAACGTATAATGATGAGATTTGGTTGTCGAACAAGGGCTTACGAGGTAATGGAACCATCAAATACCTGACTTCAACCACCTGGTCGGACGACTTTAAGTTCTATCCCGACTCGATGAATACCCTGTCGCAGCGCTATCTGATTGCCCAACAACTTACAGAAACCCAGTATCCGCGTACCCGTTCGGTTAACAATTACATTCACTGGATGCCCTATGCCGATGTGATGTATGCTCATAAAACCGATACGGATTTCAACCTTTTTAACGATTCCACCTTTTTAAACGGCAACCTGACCTTACGCCCAGCCGGTCTCACCGGCACAGGAAGGATGGATTTGAAAAACTCCGACTTAAAATCGAATCTTTTTGCCTACAAAGCCTATGATATTTATTCCGATACGGCTGAATTCTTCCTGAAGTCGTTGCACAGCGAGGGCTTCACCATGTTAACCGAAAATGTGAATACCCACATCGATTACCGACAGAAAAAAGGATGGTTTAAATCGAATGAACTGTTCAGTCTGGTTAATTTCCCGGAGAATAAGTACGTGAGTTATCTCGATTATTTTATTTGGGATATGATTCGGCAAGAGGTGGCTATGGGGGCCGAGGGAGCTACGGGAACAGTTGATTATACCGATGAGGATCTTGAACCGCAAGGCCCCCGGTATATATCGCTGCACTACGAGCAGGATTCGCTTAACTGGGTGGCTCCGCTGGCGTATTACGATTACAAGAATAATTACATCAATGGCAAAGGGGTGAAGTTTGTGGAAGTGGCCGATTCGCGTATCTACCCCGACAAAGGGGAAGTGCGTATTGAACCCAACGCGAAATTTACCCAGTTGAACAATGCACGTATTCGCACCAACATCCTGACGAAGTACCACACCATCCATACGGCAACCCTCAACATACAGGGGCATCGGAGTTTTACCGGCATGGGAAATTTCGATTATGTCGATGAAAATGACGATGTGCAGTTGATTCATTTCAGCGAAATCAAGGTCGATACCGCACTTCAGACTGTGGCACAGGGAGATATCAATGAAGAGGCAAAGTTCAAATTAAGCCCGGTGTTTAGTTTTCAGGGCAAAGCCTTTCTGCGATCGCGCGATTCGTTGCTCACGTTTAAAGGAGGCACGCAGATTGAACATCCCTGCAACCAGCCCCGGCCTCAATGGTTGTATTTTGATGCCCCCATCTACCCCGATGATATTTACATTCCTTATCCCGAGAAGGCCGAGGATATGAATCAGAACAAGATCTTTTCGGGAATTTACCTGTATTACGATTCCGTACATATTTACCCCTCCTTTGTAAGTGGAAGAAAAAGCTATAGCGACAACCCACTCACCACGGCATCGGGTTACCTGCATTACGACAAGGCTTCCAAACTCTATAAAATTGGGTCGAAAGAAAAAATCAACAACTTCGGCCTGTCGGAAGATTATTTAAGCTTTTATCGCGAGGATTGTCGGTTGTATGGCGAGGGGAATATTCATTTGGGCGAAGAGCTGGGGCAGGTGAAATTAAAAGCCTATGGAAATGCCAAATACGAAGTGGACCAAAACCAAACAGATCTGGACATTGCCCTTATGGTCGATTTCTATATGGATCCGTTGATGGTTCAGCTGATGGCTAACGAAATAGACAGTGTTCCGAACCTGCCACCTGCCGACCTGAGCCGGCCGGTTTGGACTAAAACCATGAACTACCTGATAGGGGAAGAAAGCTATAAAAAGCTCAACGACGAACTATCGCTCTTTGGTACCATCAAAGATTTACCTCCTGCCTTAAAACACACCTTCTTTTTCAACGAGCTAAAACTCAGATGGGACGATGACCGGAACTCCTATCAATCGGTGGGTACCATTGGGTTGGCCAGCATCAATGGGGTTCAGGTGAATAAGCAGGTGAAAGGGTACTTTGAGCTGCAAATCAAACGTAGTGGTGATATTCTGGATTTTTACCTGGATATTGATACGAATACCTGGTACTACTTTGGGTACACACGGGGTGTTATGCAAACCCTGTCGAGCAACACCGCCTATGTAAACAGCATTATGAACATGAAAACCCGCGACCGTAAGAGCAAAGCCCAAGAACGGAAGGGAACCTCCTATATTTACATGATTTCCACCAACCGGAAGAAGGATGTATTTTATGAAAAATACCTGGAAGCTACCGGTCAGATTGAGAAAAAAGAGTAAAGCGAGTTGGCTGATCTGGTTTTGGTTGGCGGTTCTTCGAAACCTGAGTAATTAAAAGGTGTCTAATTAGCCAGCCATTCTTTGGCTTTTAGTTCGTCGGCAAATGTTTTTATATTTAAACCTGTAAAACTGGAAAGTACATTGATGAGAATGCCCTGAGCTTTGTTAGTTCCCAGAACAGCAGTTTTTTTAATATAAGGTGTCAGTTCCTTTCCTGCCTGCTTAATAAAATCTTTAACCTCAGGTATAATAATAGTATCGGAGTTGTCCACCAGATACAGAATATCCTTTTTTCCGGATGTTTTTATTATGCCCACCGCATTTTTAACGTTCTCAATAATTTCGGTCTGACGTAGGCCGCTGCGATTGTTAAAAAGGATTTCTTTGCCTTGATACTTGATCCACTGGATTGATCCGCTCATAGTTTGAGATTTTAAGTTTGAAACTTGAAAGGTTCGAATCTTACTAAGAAGGAAATGTTTTTTTCCGGCAACTACCTTATCGGACACCCAGTTCTACTACTTCCAGGTCGCGAATCAGTTGCTCGTCGATTACGAAACGAACCAATGTACGGATTTTATGGAACCCCGAAATACCTGCTGCTCCGGGATTGATATGCAGTAGGTTGTGCTTGGTATCGTTCATAACCTTTAGGATATGGGAGTGGCCCGATACGAATAGTTTTGGAGGATGGCTTACTATTTGCTGAACAATGCTACGGTCGTAATGACCCGGGTAACCGCCGATATGCTTTATGAGAACATCTACATTTTCGCAGGTAAAACGCTGCACTTCGGGGCA
>QKEH01000099.1 GCA_003252385.1 Bacteroidota bacterium
ACCGCCCCATCGCTACTGATTTCTTCTGCTGAAAAATCCAGCTTTATCGCTGTTTTGCCTCTATAGAATACTGTATCTTTATTGCTCATTTTTGGGTGTAATGAAAATCGCTAGATTTGGTTGTAACTATTTCAAATATAGCACATTACACTCATTTTTCAATGCATTCCTGTGAATTTTTCGGGCTAAATGTTTTGTTCCATCAGGTGGTTCAGTATGGCGATCATCTCACTACGCTGTACTTCGGTAGATCCACTGGGTATTTCCAATTCCTGATCGGGGCCTGCGGTTGGATCAAATTTGGTTGCTTCAAACTGCATCAGATAGGGGCCCATAATGAGCCGGAAACTGGTGAGTATCCCATTGATATTTCGATAGGGGTTGGTAGCATTAGGATCCGACAGGTTGATCTCTTTGGTATAAAACACCTCAAAGGATTCACGATTAGTATCAAAATGAGCCAACATCCGGTACGATTTCAATCCGGCTATCGTGCGCGTTACCGTATCTTCCTCCAGATGCATGCCTTCCATACAATCGAAACAACACATCATTTCGTTGCGCCCGCCCTGAAACGAATAATTCTTATCCAGTACTTTCAGATGGGTTTTTACCTTGTGGTTCTTAAAATAGGTCATGTTGCCCAGCTTAAAAAAGCCCATAAAGCCGTCGATACGGTTAATGGAATAGTCCTGGTTAAATTCCAAGACCATTTTTTTGGGAAGGAAGGAAGGATCGTAATGATCGCTTTCGGCATTCAGATAAGTGATTTTGTATTCGAGACGGCCTTCGTTGTATATGCCGGAATGCTCGGGGCTTTTACAGGAAATGGCAATAAGCAGGGCAATTGCGGGCAGTAGAAAGCGCATCATAAATGGTTTTTTGGTTATTGGGGCATGTACGGCTAAAAAGGTTTTGGGTTAGGAGGTATTGATCGAATCGGGTTATTTTCTGACTAATATACGATATTCACCTGTATTTTCGGTGTATATTCTTGCGTATGCACGGTATATTTATGCATTTCATGATATTTGTCATTTTAATTCTCTGGAGGGTTTAATATCTTCGCTTCACACTTTAGGAATTTAAACACAGGAAATTATGAAAACTCCACTATACGGGCGTCATTTTCTAAAACTGCTGGATTTTACAACCGAAGAAATCACTTTGCTGCTTGAGCTTTCGGCCAAGTTAAAGAAGGATAAAAAAGAAGGTACGGAAGTGCAACAGCTTAAAGGGAAAAATATCGGGCTGATCTTTGAGAAAACCTCCACTCGTACCCGTTGTGCCTTTGAGGTAGCAGCATACGACCAAGGGGCGCACGTTACCTATCTGGGGCCTTCCGGGTCGCAAATTGGCTACAAGGAGTCGATGAAGGATACTGCAAGGGTGCTGGGGCGTATGTACGATGGCATTGAATATCGGGGGTTTGCCCAGTCCACGGTCGAAGAATTAGCGCAGTATGCCGGAGTGCCCGTATGGAACGGTCTTACCGATGAGTTTCATCCAACCCAGATACTGGCTGATTTCCTGACCATGCAGGAACACTCGGACAAGCCCTTAAAAGACATCAAATTCTGCTACCTTGGCGATGCACGCAACAACATGGGAAACTCCCTGATGGTTGGAGCGGCCAAGTTGGGAATGGATTTTCGGGCGGCCGCCCCAAAAGCCTGTCAACCCGAGAAAGCATTGGTAGACCGGTGTCTGGAAATTTGTAAAACTACCGGAGCTAAGATCCTGTTGAGCGAAAATGTGGCGGAAGCTGTGAAGGACGCCGATTTCTTATATACCGATGTATGGGTATCGATGGGCGAGCCGGATAGTGTTTGGGAGGAACGAATAACACTTTTAAAGCCCTATCAGGTGAATGCCAAAGCCATGCAGCTTACCGGAAACCCCAAAGTGAAATTTTTACACTGTCTGCCTGCTTATCATAACCGGGAAACCAAAGTGGGCGAAGAAATCTACCAGAAATTTGGTCTGGACGGGCTCGAAGTTACCGAGGAAGTTTTTGAGTCCCCGGCATCCATTGTATTCGACGAAGCCGAGAACCGTTTGCACACTATAAAGGCTGTAATGGTTGCTACGCTTGGGGTGTAGCGATTTGGATGTATTTGATAGTCAATTTAATCGGTGAAAGCTATTGATTAAGCAAGAAATTTATTAACTTGTTTAATGTAACTAATTTCAAATTTACCGATATGACTATTTACGTGGGTAATGTTAATTATTCTCTCGGTGAGGAAGAGATGAAAAAAATTTTCGAAGTAATCGGGAAGGTAGATGCTATTAAACTCATTCGCGATAAGCGAACCGGCAAATCGAAAGGGTTTGGATTTCTCGACATGCCAAACAAGAAAGAGGCCATGGAGGCCATCAAAACTTTGGATGGAAAAACCGTTGGAGGAAGAAATCTTCGGGTTCTTCGGGCTCATACCAACAAGGTTAGAACTGCCCTTGCCGTCCCTGTGTAGTTTCGCACAGCGCTCTTACTGATCGGCTGCCTGAACGTTTTCAAGCAACTGAAAGTTTTGGGTCGCAATTACAGAGGGCATATCATTAAAATCGGTTTTCAGAAATAAGGTGGTTCCGCATCCCAGTGAAACTGCTTTCTCTGAGAGTATGTTTTTTCGGTGAGGCGGTGAGTTCATCCAGTCGTGAAGCATCTGCTCGCCCAGGGAAAGATACGTATGAGGGGCAATGGGTGTACCATCCGGTGTCAGGCGGAATACGCCTGGTGCCCCGGTATACACCGATTGACCAGGTGTGTACCGGAGGACAAACGATTCGATGATATTTTCCGAAAGATGCGGGTTGTATATACCGGCTAAACGTGCGCGGTCGTCCGGCAATTCCATAGGTTTTGAAAACTGGTTGATGTGGTCGAAGAACTTATAGTGCACCATTGCATTGGAGTGCATTTGAGCGGCTTCTTCCAGTTTGGGGTGATACGTCAGTGGAGCCAGTCCCTGAGCTATGCGTTCCGCATTGGTCAGGTAAAACAGTACCGCATTGATTCGGGTCAGGTCAGGCGCCTGCACTGCTATGGTATCCATAAAAAGGGCTTGGTTCCTGAAGTTATCCTGATCGTAGGAATAATATCCGGACTGTGAAAAACCGATGTAAGGCACTATCGTGAAGGCTGTGCCGAGGATTAGATGCTTTAGCCTGCTGGATACTGTAGAAATCAGGGTTCGTTTCATGGGGTGCTTAATCATAGGGCAGGAGAGGGGTAAATAGGGTCGAACTTCTTCGGCTCTGATTGCTGTATTAAATACGCCACGGAAAATAGTAAATACCTAACGAAAGTGCAACGGAATCTCCCAAAACCTTATTCAGTATCGGTTGAAGGGAGCCTAACAATGCGGGTAGTACTTGATAAGACGTTTTGTAATTGGAGGTTGAGAAAGTTTATCGCTCACTCAGGCATGAACCTTTCCATAGCCCGGAAAATTTATTGCCAAAAACGGATGGGATAAAAGTACAACACCCGGCATACTACCCTGAGAATATGAATCCGCAAACCCCTATCAGTATGCAGTAAACCAGGAAGAAGGCAACTGTCAGATTCATCTGCAAGCAACCCATAACGGGTTTAGCTGCCGTAATTTTCCCGAATAAATCCACCTTCTGAATGGATAATTTGTCCGGTTATCCATTCTGCATCTTCACTAGCCAGAAATGCGATTAACTTGGCAGCGTCCTCAGGCTGACCCAAACGCCCCATGGGAAAACGACCTGTAAACCGGGTTTTTTGTTCTTCGGTCAGCCAACCGGTATCAGTCAAACCCGGGTTAACAGCGTTGATGGTGATCCCTTTCGATGCGATCTCATGGGCAATAGTACGTGTTAAGGTTTCTATGGCACCCTTGGTAATGGCGTAAGCTATTTCACTACTCATTGAACTTAGCGACTGCCCCGAAGAAATATTGATTATTCTTCCGTGCCGGGCACCTTGAAATCGCTTAACAAAATCCACACACAACAGGGTGGCAGCTTTTACATTCACGAGATAATGCTGATCCAGTTCATGAGGTGTAATACTTTTGATATCGGTGGGTGTGCTATAAGTTGCATTATTGATCAAAACAGAAGGAGCACCTAAACGTTCTTCCACCATATCCAATAGAACCGATGTGGAATTCTCTTTCGATAAATCCAGCTCAACCTTTTCGCAGAGTACGCCCAGTTCATGTATTTCCTTCTGAATCCGATCCGGCTCATGATCTTCAGATTTCCATGGCATTTGCTTATCGTACGCTCGCCAATAGGTAAAAAATACATCCATATTCTGTTTGGCAAGCTCGATACAAATCGAACGGCCCAGTCCCTTTATTCGGCTGGTTCCGGTTACTAGTGCAATCCTTCTGTTCATAGATGAGGTATGGTGTTCTGTTTTGGTTCCTTACAACCACTCAATTTTTATCCGAAACCATTACAAAGATAATCCAATACGTATGCGAAAATAATCAAGTGCACCCGATGGATCATATCCTGATCCTTGGTTCTATACTTTCGCATAGGCAGACCACTTATACTATCTGGCAGGCAGCTGCCAATTTCCGCTGCATTTTCAAACTTAGCACTGGATGTTTAGAATGTAAATCAGCAGATCACGAGGTAATACCATTCTGCAACTGGTGCAATGACTGTGGTTATGGAATATTTCGCATAACCACAGTTCGGAACTTGTCGATCAGGGCTTCGTGCCACCATGGGCCGTTTTGGGTTAAGAAAATAGCAATCAGCTCTTTGGAGAAATCGATAAAAAAATAGGTATTGTAGGGGCCTCCCGCCCAATACACCATTTTATCATCCGGGCTTTTACCCAGGTTGATTACCCCTAGTCCCAGTCCGTAACCTTCCACGGCGAACTGGCGGTTAGATATGTGCGCTATCTGATCGGAGGCCATCACTGCAATAGTTTGGGGTTGCAGTATTTGTATACCGTTATAACAGCCCTTGTTAAGCAACATGGTGCAGAAGTTTGCAAAATCTTCGGCTGTGGATACCACTCCTCCCTCGTTGTTCTCAAAGCCACCTCCCCCCGAATACACTACCGGAGGGGTAAGGTAATCACTGGTTTCAGGTGCATCGAGCAGCTGCAGCTTTCCGTTGCGGTACTCGTAGTTGGCTGAAAACTGATCCGTGTATTCCGCCGGAACGTAGAACCCGGTATGAAACATTTCCAAAGGTACAAACAGTTCACGGGTTAAATACTCGTGCAGATTTTGTCCGGTAAGCTGTTCGATAAGAAAGCCGAGTACGTCTATAGAGTAGCTGTATTCCCAGCCGGTGCCGGGATGAAATTTTAAAGGCATTTTAGCCAGTTTAGCTATAAACTCACCGGAACTTTGCGTACGATCCGAGAGGTGGGCAGCGATGTACAATTGGTCAATGGTGTCGTTCCCAGGGTGTGCTTCGTACTGGCAGCCAAAACCGGCGGTGTGGCAAAACAAGTCACGAATGGTAATATCGCGTTGTGCCGGAACCAGTTTCATGGAATCAGTATTTAGGTTTTCCATGACCTGCATGTTAGAAAACTCCGGCATGAAGTTTTTTAACGGTGCGTCCAATTGCAAGAGGCCTTTTTCACAAAGTTTCAGTGCTCCGGCAGCAGTAAGAATCTTGGTCATGGACGCTACCCGGAAAAGGGTGTTGGTTTGCATTACTTTGCCCTGTTCGAGGTATTGGTATCCATAGGGCGTATTATGGAGTACCTGGTTATTCTGCTGAACATAGCAAACGGAGCCATGCAGTTTTCCTTCGGAAATTAACAGTCCCATTAGGGAATCCAGACTTTCACCCAGGTGCTGCGCATAGCAAAACGGTGCCAAAAATATCAGGAAAAATGCGATACATTTTTTACTCATTTGGGGTAATTTTAAAGAAATACTCTTTTTTAGATAAGTACAAGTTTAGACCATTCCTTTTTAAGTCATACGATGAGAATTAACAATGGGACGAATGTGGACAATTGTTGAGTTATTTTTCAGTGAGCGAATTGGTATACCGGTTATCCACACGAGTTTTTTGGATCCGATTACCAGAGTTTTTCAATTGCTATAGCTCCGGAATGTTTGTAACTTACGGTACCGTTCCGCAGCAAACAGAAAGGAGGGTGATATGGCTAGTGCAGGGCATAGGCCGGTAAAATTTCTGCTGATCAATCCAACCTCCCCGCTTTGGCAGGTGAAATTAAATCAAAGGCCCGTTAATTCGAGCGTATTTCGTTTCTCCATGCTAACCAGCCTTTATGTTGCTGCTTCGATGCCAGCCTATGTTGAAACCCGGATATTGGATGAGGACGTTGAGCCTGTCGACTTCGACACTGATGCCGAGTTGATTGGGATTTCGTTTATGACCTATAACGCCCCTCGAGCCTACGAGTTGGGCGATCGTTTCAGGGCCTTGGGAAAAACGGTGATTTTTGGAGGATACCATCCCTCTTTACTGCCGGAAGAGGCATTGCAGCATGCCGATGCCATCTGTATTGGCGAAGCAGAAGCAACCCTGCCGGCGTTGATGGAGGATTATGTTAAAGGAACTCTCCAACCCGTATACAAATCGTGTTTGGTGGATTTGGCTACCTTGCCCCGGCCTGACCGCAGCCTTCTCCAATCCCGCAAATACATTACCCTCAATGCCATGCAGGCTACCCGGGGTTGTTACAATCATTGTAGTTTTTGTTCGGTGGCGGCTTTTAACCGTTACCAGTTGCGAACCCGGCCGGTAGCCGATGTAATTGATGAAATGAAAACCCTGGGCTCGTACATTCTTTTTATGGACGATAATATTACCCTTAACCGCGAGTATGCCCTGGAACTTTTCGAAGCCATGATTCCACTTCGGAAAAACTGGTTCAGCCAGAGCAGTATAAGTATTGCTTTCGATACCGAACTCCTGGAAATGGCGGTGAGAAGCGGATGTCAGGGGTTGTTCCTGGGTTTCGAATCGCTGTCGCAGGCAAGTTTACAATCATGGAAGAAGGAGGTGAATCGCCGGAAGGGGTATTTTGAAGTGGCTCACAAGCTTCATTTTTATGGCATTCAGATATTTGGGGCTTTTGTCTTCGGGAGTGACGAGGACACCCCGGATGTGTTCGCCGACACCCTCGATTTTCTTTTGGATGCCAATATTGAAACCCTGCAAGCCACCCGTTTAACTCCATTCCCCGGTACTCCATTGTATCGTACCCTCGATGCACAGGGACGAATTTTTGATACCAACTGGAGCCATTACGACTTTTTCCACGTAGTGTATCAACCCCTGAAAATGAGCCCTGAAACCCTCGACCGGGGTACGGCCTGGGTACAGCAGCAGTTTTATAGTTATCCCAATATGGCCAAACGGCTTTTTCGAAGTGCGGGGTATCTGAATCCCAATATTCTTCTTAAAACCACACTTCCTCTGAATCTGGGGTACCGAAAAAAACTTTCGGCCTATGGTACATTTAATAAAGGACTCCTTTTTGTACCGTAAGTGATAACACCAAGATTTTAGCATTCTTCTTCCGTTCTGAAAAAACAACTGGACGATTCTTCCAGTTGTTTTTTCAGAAGTATACAATTAAGGAGTTGTACACCAAAAACGGCAACATAATTTCCTTAATTTAGAATAAAATGTTGCCGTTAAGAAGTTTTGGAGGTTTGAATTGACGCGATCCTCAGCGATCTCTAATTATCCAGATCCCAAATTTCCCGTTTCTTCAAAAAGTTGTGCAACAACTCTTCGCTCAGGCGGGTAACGGCTATGCGTCCCGAACGGGTAAACTGCAGGATGGCTCCCAGTTGATTCAGTTCATCGAACAACTCCTGAGTTTCATCAGCAGTGCCCATCTTTTCAATTACGGTGTATTTTGGGGTAACCTCCACAATGCGCCCTGCATTTTTCCGAACTATGGTTTCTACCTTGTTATTCTCCATCAGTTTATCCGTGGATACTTTATACAAGGCAATTTCCTGGAAAATAATTTCGTCGTCGGTATGGTAAAAGGCTTTGATTACTTCCACCACCTTGTCGATTTGTTTTACCACTTTTTCAACCATTTCGCGGGTTTCGTTTACCACTATGGTAAACTTGTGTACGCCTTTTATTGCCGATGGCGAAACGGTTAACGTTTCAATATTTACCCGCCGGCGGGTGAAGATAATGGTGATCCGGTTTAACAAACCAATGTGGTTTTCGGAGAAAGCCGTTATAGTGAATGTCTGTTTCATGACTGCAATATTATCAGATTACTTTTGTGGGGGTTCAAGGATAACTTCCGATACCGATGCGCCGGTTGGTACCATGGGGAAAACATTGTCTTCCTTCTCTATGGATACCTCCAGTACATAGGCTCCTTTGTGGCTGAGCATTTCATCAATGGCTGCATCCAGTTCGGGGCGGTGCATGACCTTTTTCCCCTCAATACCAAACCCTTTGGCAATCATTATAAAATCGGGGTTCATCAGGTAGGTTTGAGAGTAGCGCCGATCGAAAAATAGTTGTTGCCATTGTCGTACCATGCCCAGGTATTTGTTATTCAGCAACACCACCTTAACATTCGCCTCGGTTTGGTTGATGGTGCCCAATTCCTGTATGGTCATTTGGAAACCTCCATCGCCTACAAACAGGATAACATCCTTATCGGGGCAACCCATAGCCGCACCGTGAGCAGCAGGC
Organism: Bacteroidota bacterium; assembly: GCA_003252385.1. Classification (GTDB taxonomy): domain Bacteria; phylum Bacteroidota; class Bacteroidia; order Bacteroidales; family UBA10428; genus UBA10428. The sequence continues at coordinate 8,671 of QKEH01000099.1, forward strand.
AGGCCAAAGCCCATGGTGCCCAGGCCTCCCGAGGTAACAAAGTTCCGGGTTTGTTTGTGCTTGGCATAGCGCGAAGCGAACATCTGGTGCTGACCCACATCGGTAACAATAATGGCTTTACCCCCGGTGCGTTCGTTAATCCGGCGAACTACCTCGCCCATGGTCAAACCTTCTTTATCGGGGTAGAAGTCTTTTTGGATAACCTTTTCATTTTCTATGGCATCCAGCTTTTTAAATTCCGCAATCCACTCGGCATGGTCGCGTTTTTCGAGCAGACGGGTAAGCACCGGAAGGGTGTCCTTTACATCGCCCAGAATGGCCACATCCGTTTTTACGTTTTTGTCAATTTCTGCCGGGTCAATTTCCATGTGGATCACCTTGGCTTGCTTGGCAAAACGCTTCAGGTCGCCGGTAACACGGTCGTCGAAACGCATGCCCACCGCAATGAGAACATCGCATTGGTTGTTCATTACATTCGTGGAGTAATTGCCATGCATTCCCAGCATACCCATATTCAGCGGATGGTCGCTATCCAGAGCTGAAACCCCCAGAATGGTCCAGGCAGTGGGAAGCCCTGCCTTTTCAATAAAGGCTTTAAATTCGGCTTCGGCATTGCCCAATATAACGCCCTGCCCCAGGAGTACATAGGGTTTCTTTGCAGCATTGATCAATTGAGCCGCCTGTTCAATTTTTTCAGGTTCGAACACCGGCTTGGGTTCGTAGCTACGGATATTGGTACATTTTTTATAGTTGAAATCCAGGGAACCAAACTGAGCGTCCTTGGTAATATCCACCAGAACAGGGCCGGGCCGGCCGGTTTTAGCTATGAAAAATGCCTGCGCAATGGCAAAGGGTATTTCTTCCGGTTTGGTAACCAGTACATTCCATTTGGTTACCGGCATAGAGATACCCACCACATCGGTTTCCTGAAAAGCATCGGTTCCCAGCAAGGGGGAACCCACCTGTCCGGTGATACAAACCAGAGGGGTACTGTCTATCATTGCATCCGCAATTCCCGTGATCAGGTTTGTAGCGCCCGGACCTGAGGTGGCCATACAGACTCCTACTTTGCCTGTAACCCTTGCATAACCCTGAGCAGCATGAATAGCACCCTGCTCGTGACGGGTTAGTATATGTTTAATCTGGTCTTCGTAATCCATCATGGCATCGTAAACGGGCATAATGGCTCCGCCCGGATACCCGAATATGTATTCGGTGCCTTCTTCGATAAGTGATTGCAAAACAGCTTGCGATCCGGTTAATTTTGTCGACATAGTATCGTTTTTTAGTGTTCTACTCGTAGTTATATTTCCCGAACTGCTCCGGTATCGGCCGAGGTTACCATGCTGGCATAGGCTTTAAGTGCTTTTGAAATGGGGCGTATGCGGTTTATCGGGGTATAGGCTGCTGTGCCCCGGCTTTCCTGCTCTTTTCGGCGTGCAGCCATTTCCTGATCGCTGATGAGAACATCCAACTTGCGTTCAGGAATGTTGATCTGAATCATATCGCCGTCCTTGATCAGGGCAATTTCGCCACCCGAAGCTGCTTCGGGGGATACGTGGCCAATGGAAAGGCCGGAAGTTCCACCGGAGAACCGTCCGTCGGTAATCAAGGCACAGGCTTTACCCAGTCCCATCGATTTGATGTACGAGGTGGGGTAGAGCATCTCCTGCATTCCGGGGCCTCCCTTAGGGCCTTCGTAGCGGATAATGACTACATCGCCGGCTTTTACTTTGCCTCCCAGAATTCCTTCGCAGGCATCTTCCTGCGATTCGAAAACTACGGCAGGACCTTTGAAGAGGAAGATGGATTCGTCCACTCCGGCAGTTTTTACCACGCAACCCTTAGCGGCCATATTGCCAAAGAGAACACCCAAACCACCATCTTTGTTGTAACAATGTTCGATATCGCGAATACAACCTTTAACACGGTCGGTATCCAGTTCTTTGTATTCAACCCCCTGGCTGCCCAGTTTAAGGTTTTTAATACCCGCGGGTGCGCTGCTAAATATCTTAATGGCTTTCTGGGAAGGTTCGGCACAGGTAATATCGTACTTTTTAAGGGCTTCGCCCAGCGTCAGACCATCTGCACGTTTGACAGAAGTGTCTACCAGTCCGCCTTTAGCCAGTTCATTGAGGATGCCTAAAATACCACCTGCGCGGTTTACATCTTCGATATGGTATTGCGAATTGGGCGAAACTTTGGCCAATACCGGTATTTTTCGCGAGAGGGCATCAATGTCTTTCATGCTGAAATCGATTTCAGCTTCGTGGGCAATGGCCAGGGTGTGCAACACGGTATTGGTGGACCCACCCATAGCAATATCCAATGCCATGGCATTCATAAAGGCCGCGCGTGTTCCAATATTGCGGGGGAGTACGGAATCGTCGCCTTCGAAATAGTACCGTTGGGTCATTTCGACGATGGTAGAAGCAGCAATTTCGAAAAGCTTGAGCCGGTTTTTGTGGGTGGCCACAATGGTTCCGTTTCCGGGCAGAGCCAGTCCAATGGCTTCGTTCAGGCAGTTCATGGAGTTGGCTGTAAACATGCCGGAACACGAACCGCAGGTGGGGCAGGCTTCCCGTTCCACTATACTAAGGTCATCTTCCGAAACTTTATCGTCGGCACCCATTACCATGGCATCTACCAGGTCAAATTTCCGGTTCAGTGCTTTACCGGCTTCCATGGGGCCGCCGGATACAAATACGGCCGGAATGTTTAGACGCATGGCTGCCATAAGCATGCCGGGGGTAATTTTATCGCAGTTGCTGATGCATACCATGGCATCCACCTTATGGGCGTTGCACATGTATTCCACGCTGTCGGCAATCAGATCGCGCGAGGGGAGGGAATAAAGCATGCCATCGTGTCCCATGGCAATACCATCGTCAATGGCAATGGTATTGAATTCGGCAGCATAGCATCCCTGGGCTTCAATCATCTTTTTAACATCCTGACCAATTTCGTGCAGGTGGGTATGCCCGGGTACCATTTGGGTAAAGGAGTTGACTATGGCAATAATTGGTTTGCCAAACTGTTCTTCTTTCATTCCGTTGGCCCGCCAAAGGCTGCGGGCTCCGGCCATACGGCGGCCTTCGGTAGTGGTCGCGCTGCGTAATTTGTATCCCATTTTATTCTGTTTCTGTATAGTTAATGAACGGTATAAATTAAAAAAGCCACTCTTGGTAAAAGAATGGCTCCTGATATTTTGTTTGTCAACGGACGTACCATTCTTAGCCTTGCGCTTTGACCACGCTAAGAGTAAGGACCACGACGATGACAGATAATCTATTCATTGGATTGTTTAATTGATCAACAAATATAGATATTTATTTTAAAAAATGCCCTGCCACCATTTTTTTTTCAATCCCATTAATCCATGAGCAATTGGCGTGGTGTTAAGGGTTTGGTGTAGCCATACATCAGCTCGAATGCGGGCATGGCATAGTATTGTTTTTCGTCGGGGGTGAGTTCGTCCAGGAAATTTACTTCGGGCACATCGAAACCTATCTGCTTCAGGCGTACGGGGAAGTCGAGCCCGTAAATTCGTTGGTGGTCGTATTGTCCGAAGTGTTTTGCCCGTTGCTTGGGAGAGGTGATGCGGGCATCTTCGTAGGTAGTTTCGCGGGTGGTATCCAAGGGAACCAGCAAAATAGCCATTCCTCCGGGTTTAAGCACTCGGAGGATCTCCGACATGGCGCGGGTATCGTCATCGACATGTTCCAATACGTGGTTGCAAATAACCATGTCGAAAGAGTTTTCCTCGAAGGGCATCTCCTGAACATCGCATTTGTAATCGGCCAGGGGCGATTCCAGATCGGCGGTGGTGTATTCAACATTTTCCATTTTACGAAAGCGCTCTTCGAAGGGCTGCTCGGGTGCCACATGGAGCAGTTGAAGGGATTGGGTAAAGAAGGCGGTTTTACGTTGCAGAAAAAGCCACACCAGCCGATGACGCTCCAGCGACAGGCATTTGGGGCAAAGTGCATTTTTGCGGGTTACTGCATAGCCGTAACTGAGAAAATTCCTGTAATGGCTTCCGCATACGGGGCATTCAACGTTGTTTCCGCGGTTGGTATACTGCGAAATTTTACGGAACAGGTAGCTCAACCGAATCAGGTGCTTTCGGGGCAGGGTATTGAGGGCTAGTTTTATTAGTTTGTCCATGCTACGAGATTATGGCAGCGAAAATAGGAAAAATTATTGAGCAGGTGATGGTTCAGGG
>QKEH01000121.1 GCA_003252385.1 Bacteroidota bacterium
GCGGGCGGTTTGCGTTTCGTAGATGATCTTATTCGGGGTGTCGGTGTTTAAAGGTGTTGTATTGATTTGTTGATATGAAGATTCAGAAAGCTTGCTGGCGGTTTCAGATTGCTCAAATTCCTGTTCAATGGTGGTGATCATCTTTCGCAGTTCCTGTTCTTCCCGTGGGGGAATGGGCTGGCGCTCGGCCAGCAGTTGCTGCAGGCAGTCGCCGCCGTACTGTACATACAGGCTGTTGATGTCTTCGTTTTCGGGTACCTGCACGGTGGTGGTCAGGCACCCGGTAAGTTTTAGTAATTCGTGGCTGTAGGTGTACACAGCGTTGCGGCCGGCCTGGTCGCCATCGAAGAAGAATATAATTTCCTGTAAGTTCTTTAGCTCTCTTATAGCGGTCTTGTGTTCGCTGGTAATACCATTGGTACCATAAGCGGATAAAACGGCCGTGCGCAGCAGGCTCAACTGTTGCCTGCCAATGACTACTTGCAGGCTCGCGGCATCGATGATGGCTTCGGTGATAATGAGTATTTCGGTTTCCGGTGGCGGATAGTTTGGGTATAGGCCGCGGCGGTGCTCGCTGTAGTAATGCTTGCCGTACTCTGCGTTATAGCCGCCACTTTCCGTTATCCGGCGGCCGTAGAGGCTTACAATGTTGCCGCTTTGATCTTTGAGCGGGAAGGTAAGGCACTGTTTGAGTTTGGGCCATTGTTTGCCGGTATTGTAGCCCACCTCTTTCAGATTTTCGAGGCCTCGATCTTTGAGGTATTCCAAGGCCTTGGGGCTGCGCGGGAGGCTTTCTCTTTGCTTTGCGAAAAGTTCGGCAAAATCTTCAGCCTCCCGCATGACAGCCTTTTCAGATGCAATCCCCATTACATCGGTATTGTTGGTGCTGCCTATTAATTCAATGGCTTTGTTAATCGCTTCGTGCTTGCTACACTTCTCATAATCCTGGATAAACTGGATCACATCGCCGGTTTTGCCGCAGGCAAAGCAGTGGTAGGTGCCTGTTTCGGGGTAGATGCGGCAGCTGGGTTTGTCGTCCTCGTGGAAAGGGCATTTGATGTGGTGGTGCTTATCTGGTTTAAGGCCGTAGTGGGCTAAAAGTTGGAGTATGGGCAGGCGGGCTTTTATTTCGGGGATTTGCATGGAGGAAAATATTTTAAATTTTTTCAAATACACATTATCATGTGCAAAGAAATATAATCATATTCACTTAAACAACATTTTACTATTTTTATTTACCTTATTATATTCATAGTTTTACACAAACATCCCGCTTTATGGTGTTTGTGAATATAATCAGGTGTATTTATGACTACTTTCGGTAAAAAATTAGCAGAGTGCAGAAAAGCAAAAAACCTTTCTCAAAAAGAACTGGCGGAACTATTCAATACATCACATACCACAATAGGAAAGTATGAACGTGACGAGATGACCCCCTCTATTGAAGCTGCAAAAAAGCTGGCAATGATTCTGGATACTTCGGTGGGTTATTTACTCGATGAAACGGAACAATCGAACCTGTTTAAGGATAAAAGAATGTTGCAACGTTTGCAGGACATTGCAAACCTTCCAGAAAAAGATAAAGAAAGCCTATTGACTACCATAGACCACTTCATTAAAGCCTCTAAATTAACTCTGATTTAAATCCTACAATTCAAATACTTTTTGGATTAACGCACACCTGCCTTTTGTCTTTTTTTAGCTTTAACTACTATTGGTATTAGGATTAGGCCAATAATCCCGAAAATGAAAGGAGTAATTATTTCCTTCCAGTAATTGTAACTTAAAACAATCTTACCGTCTAATGCTAACTGCTTTATTGTTTTACTACCATTAACGCCACTTTCTTTTACCCATATTTTTATATCCAAAGAGTTTTTTAATATTGGCGATATACGCTTCATGTCTGCTTCATCCCTAATAATAAATTTAGCATCATTACCTTCAATAAGAATACAGCCCGGGAAATAATTTTGATGTTTAATAATGCCAACAATTATTTTCAACTTATCCGCTGTTATTGGAGTATTATAAATCCAATACACGGATAGAATTAACATACAGAATGGAGCTATAAAACCATAACCCCATGAATATTTTTTAAAATCACTGGATCGATTCATTACTCAATCATTAAATTAACTGATTCATATAATCCTTCAAATAATAATATTGCCTCTTTTGAAGCAGCATCGTTCATTAGGTAGCCATATTGTTCTGTATTTTTAAATCCATTCCAAAGCGCAAAAAATTGAGTTGTTTTAGTTAGATACTGATCAATGACGATATCTTGAAATGGGCTACCTGCTACACTTACAAGATAACTAAATGACTGCCATTTATCATAAGCAGAAGGATCGATATTCGACAGATAATTTCTAACGATTTCATCAAATCTATCATTTAAAAGAGATAAATTAATTGCACCTATGACTGCATGTACAGTAGATAAGACTTTGTATCCCTTAGATATTGATGTTATTGGTATAATGAAGGATGCCGCAGTAACTGCCCCATCCAAGTGCGCTGCAATTTGTTTGTTATGAAATTCGTTTATATACCATTCAAACATAAAAGCGGGCATAGCTAACCACGTATTGGAAGGAATGTCTTCTGATACATGCTTAGGAGGTGTCTGGAAAAATACCGTTACAATATCAAACGGGTCTAATGGTGGCCTTGTGTATGAATATGCATCGCCAGCCACAAGATCAAACATACCACCCGGCCAAGTTTTGATTATAATCTTATTGTTCTCGTATTTTTTTCGGTATGTAATTCTCTGATTTTCGCTGAAATCCCGGTTCCATAAAAAATGTGTTATTTTACCATTTTGAGATTGTCGTTGAGTATATTCTTTCCAGTTATTCATAACATATACCATATCATCTTGACGATATCTCATAAAACAAGATGTCAATGCTCCAATAAACTTTGTATAGTTTTCTTCTCCAAAAGAATTTTGAATTTTAGAACAAAGTTCTTGCATTAAATTATTTTCTTGAAGCTCAGTAAATAAACCAGATAGCTGTTCATCAGGAACATTTCGGATTAAGCTAATAACGACATCTTCGTCATTGCCACAACTGATTATATCTTCAGTAATTGATCCTGATGTTATGAGCTTGAGCATTTCACCTCGTTGTGTGCCGGAGAATCTTTTATATTCCTGATATGGAAGAATTGCTAATTTCTTAAGAAGTTCTTTTCGGTCATTTTCGTTAGCAGCAGATAAAATTAGATCGTCAATTTGTGTATTCCAATCACTTGTAGTAGGGAATAGGTAATTGGATGTTTCCGAAAATTTATCTTCTGTTATAATAGATAGAGCATCTCCGTAATTGAACACAGCTCTGTTATAGACTTCTTCATAATTAACTTTCGAAGGAACAAATCCTAAGTCCTGCTTAACTTCAACCGATATTTTTTCAAATGTAGTTCCATCAAGCATAATATTATTAGCAAAATGACCAAACCAAGGATATCCGTCAGCTTGATATTCAAGTTTCTTATTGTTTGTATAAGCCCACCTGAATTGCTCTATGAATTTTTGCGTACAAACTTGATCCGACCAAAATTGGCTTTCCCCTTCCTCCTCACTTTCCAACCCACTAAACAGCATTGTTTCCGGGTCGTGTATAAGGTCCCATTGGTACTTAATCAATTGATCCTTCTCCAGAGCGGGTACCCCGGAAGCGATCTCATCGTAATCCATAAGATTATCACTTGAACCCGTACTCTGCCGATACTCATTTTCACTACTAAACGTATGGCGCAAACGGAAAGGACCGTGCCCTACCTCATGCGCTATGGTGTGCTTGCGCTCGTTTTCGCTCATGCCGTTGTTGTACACAAAGCCAAAAGTGTGCTTTAGGGGCATATAGCCTTTGGCTCCGCGTTCGGAGGAAGCCTCGAAGAAAAAGAGGTAGAGGCTATTGTTATTGTACAACTCATGGTCTTTCATTTCCCGGATAACGGCTTTCATTTCCGGGGCATAGTCCATCAGGTTGTCGTTGTCGGTATTGTCTAGGGTAGTTCCTCCGGGGAGGTCTACCTGCAGGCCCCCTTGTAATAGCTGTACGTTCCAGCTTACTATGGCCGGTTGGTACACCTTATTAAGGTAGGTTTGCACCTCGGCGGCTGTTGGGCAGTTGGATCCATTTACAGCAACCAGTACCAAGTCCATCACTTGCCGGTCGTAAGCTACCAGTGCTGCCTTACCGGCCAGGTAGTTGGTGGTACGGGCTGTGCTGTCGCTACCCTCGGTTTGGGTGTAGTAGGCCAGCAGTTCGTCTTCATCTTCGTGCCCCAGGCCGGTAATCATCAGTTGCATTTGGTTGCTTTCGGTGCCGGGGGCCCTCATGACCATATTCATGCTTTCGCGCATGTAAAATACGGAATCTACAGGAGTGCCCTGTATTGTGGCTACAAGCTTGTCCATACGGCCTGCCTCGGTCGATTTCCAGGGGAAATACACCTGCTCCCCGGCAAGGGTAGCGGTTTTGTAGTTGGCATTGGGGCGAAGGGTGCTGTGTGCATCAAAACCAAAAAAATCGTTTTCAGAAGCTGCAAAGGTAACCTGGTATTCCGAGGCAGTTCCAGAGCTTGGCGATCGTAGCGAAGAACTCCCTCCTGCAGGTGCTGACCCTCCCGCACTGGCCTGGGTGTACACGGTGCTGGTGCTATTGTCGATCAGGTAATCCTCGCCACTGGCAGTAGTGACCGCCACTACCTCTTCGGCACCCAGGACAATGGTTTCGGACGTACCATCGGCATGTTCTATCACCAGGGTATTGCCGTTGAGGCGCACGGAGGCTACGCTGTCGGTGAGCTGTACTTCGCGGTCGGCTGCGGCGATGAAATTATTGGCTTCTTCGGTACCGGTTTCATTACCATAACCCAGGCCAAAGCCTCCGGCTCCGGGGGCTACAATCAGGGCGTTGTTCAGGTCGTACATAGTGATAAACTCGCCGGAAACCAGCTCGAAATCGGTATTTACCTCAATGCCTTCAAACTCGGTAATAATTTTTATAAAGCCCAGGTAGGGAACCAGCATATAGGCCTTGCCGCTAAATATGCCGTTGCTGCCGCTAACCTCGGCTATTTCTACGTCGAAATCGCCGGCGCGGATGATATCGCCGCGTTTCAGGTAGGGTATGGGATTGCGGTTTTCGGGTACGGCAAGGGTATTTCCGGCGCCGCATTCAAAGTTGAGATCCTGGGTGGTGCGTATGGTTTCGCGGTTCGAGAATTCACTTTGCTGGGTGCCGCAGGTACCGCTTACCTCTACCATATACTCGGTATTGGAGCGCAGGGGGCCTATGCGGAAGCACAGGTCGGTGGTGGTTTCGGTATACCAAACGTCGTTGGAGGAGTTTACGGGCTTGTACTGCAGGGTAAACTGCTCCATGCGCTGGGGCGTTTCCCAGGTGCTTTGTATATGATCTTTACCGGCAGTTAAGGCACTCAGCCGGGGAGGCTCGCAGGGGCGGCCGTAGTCGAAACTAAAAATTTCGGAGTAACCATCATATTTAAAACGGGCTATCTGTTCGGGATCCGTTGCCCTTACGCGCCAGGCGTATTTGCGGCCGGGGATCAGTTCGGGGTCGGCCAGGGTGTAGAAGAGGGAGCTTTGCATCACTGCCTGGCTGTATATGGGGCGTGTGGAGCGGGCTACCTGGTAGGGGTCGAGAGTTTCGGGGTAGACTTCCCATAGATCAAAAACATACTCGGGCACAAAGCCGGGGTGGGTAAAGGGCGAGTGCCGCGATACCCAGCTGAACATAATATTTTGCGGGCCGTTGATGGTCACTTCGTGCTGGTTGAGCGGCATATTGAGCATGGGGGGCTCGTTGAGGTACACCCACAGCATGGCGTTCATCAGGCTGGAGGAGATCACATAGTCGCGGTAGTAGTCGAGCACTTCAAAATACAACTGGTAGATACCTTCGGGCAATTGCCCCAGCTGCTGGTACTGGTTTTTGGAGATGCCTTCGAAGATTAGGTTGGGCAGCTGGAAGTAGCGTTCCAGGTCAAGGGCATCGAGGGTACTTACCTCGCCCCCGTTCAGATAGATGGGCTGCTGCGCCATGGCCGGTGTGGTGTATATTCGGGTGCTGTTGTTGCGCAGCACCAGGCGCAGCTTTACAGGGTAGTGACTGAGAGTGGCATCGTTTACCATCAATTGCAGGTTTACCTTGTTGGCGCCTTCGTTGAGGAAGCCGTCGAGGGTTACTGGGTAGGGCGGCTGCACGGAGGTGGTGGTGCTTATGGGGTATACCTGGGAAAGCAGTTTGGAGTGTGAGGAAAAGAGCAAGAGGGTGATGAGTGTAAAGCTTGCTGCAACGCGGGGCTTTAGAAACTGAAACAAGCCACAGTGCAAATTTACCCCTATATCCCCTAAAGAGGACTTTTGGGAACTGCCTGTAACTAAAGCATGTGCCTTATTGTATAGCGTTATTAAAAAGGAACGTAAAAGTTCACTGTAACGTGGGCCGGCCTCCCCTTTAGGTGACTGAGGGGTGCGTGTGGGCGGAACTGTTCCGGAAGTGTCCCAACTGCGGTGGTTGCTTTCCCTTAAATTATTCTCTTGGTCCATGATTCGCTTCGCTAAGATCCCTGAAGGGGACTTTTGAGAACTGCCTGTAAGTAAAGCAAGTGCCCTATTGTATGGAGTTATTCTAACAGAACGCAAAAGTTCGCTGTGCCGTAAGCCGGCCTCCACTTTAGGGGGCTGAGGGGTGTGCGTGGGGCTGCTTCCCATTATTTCTTGTATCGTAAATCTGAAAAACATCATTCCAATTTAGTAGGTATTTGTAATCAGTACTAAACCATCCGCATTCGCGGCAATCCATTCTCGGGCGGTACTCAGGGCCTGTTGGTAGTCGTTGGTGTCGAGCCCGCCGGCCACATCCTGCCGCAGGGGGAAATCTTCGATATAGGGAGCCACCATGGCCAGTACGCGCCAGGCGCAAAGTATGGGGGTTTCCTTGCTGGGGTTGGCCGAGCGGCAATCTTTGGTATCTCTGTTTACCTGCGCCAGCATGTAGCTGAAGGTGCGGGGCTGGCGCACAAATACCAGGTCGGGGAAGAGGTCGTACACCACATCGTCGTTCACGGGCAGGCGCTCCGTTTTCTGCATAATATAGTCGAGGGCATCGGTATCGCCCATGCGAGCCATGGCCAGGTTCATGGCCCATTTTATTTTATTGGAAACCTTCCCCTCGCCCAGCTCCTTTTTGTAAGCGTATAGGTTCTCTTCGATCTGTAAAAAGCCGCTGAGCTTAATTAGCCTCTCGCGGTAGGGCAGCTCTTTACGGGCCAGCTGGCTGATCAGGTACTTGCATTCGGCATTGAAATCGTAGCTGCGGTATTCCTCCAGGTAACGGGTAATGCGGCTCGTCAGTCCGCTGCTTTCGCCCTCGATACCGTTTACCAGAAAGAGGCTAACGGCTTGACGGTCGGCCGCCGTTTCGGCCTTTATGCCACACCGATGTGCCAGGCGGTATACTTCGTTGCGTACTTCGGGTATGCTATCGTGCCGGAAGCTTTCCAGTGCCTGTAGCAAACGCTCCGGAGAGGTTCGGATGAGCTCCAGCTCCAGTTGGCTGTCGGGTTGTTTCTGCAGGTTGAGCTCAATATAGCGGGCAACCTGCTTTTGCAGGTTCTGAGCCTGTGCCCCGGCCAGCGAGCACAGAGCAACTATTAAAAGAAAAGAAAGGCGTGGTGGCTTTATCATGGTGCCGGGGTGTTTGTGGGTTCGTCGTTCTTTTTACCGGGTGTCCAGCCAAAATTGTAGCTGTAGGTAAGGGTTACAGTCATATCGGGGCCACGGCGGGGTGCCCCGGCTTTACTGCGCTGAGCCAGCATTCCGGTGAGGTTCAGCGCGTGTTCCTGCAGGCTGTAACTAACATTGGCGCGTACAATGTTATTGTCCGACTGCCAATGGTGGTTCAACTGCGAAACGTTGTAGGAGTAAGTCAATGAGGTGCGCAGTTTTTTATCCAGAAAAGCTTTGCGTACACTCAGGCTGGGGCCCGCCATCTCGTTCAGCAGGGTGTCGGCACCACTGCGGCTGTAATTGGCCATGATCGAAGTGGTTAAACCCGTGTTCTTATGACTTAGGGTATAGCCTCCCATAGCCGTGTAAAAGGTGGTAAGGGCATGGTGCGGGTTATCGGTCTGCTGTTGCGAAGCCTCCTGCCAGCCTCCGTTTACATTGATATTGTGCATCATTTTCTCGCCGCTGCCCAGTCGGTAAGTCAGTGTAAGATTAAACGATTCGGAAATTTGGGTAAAATCCAGCGTATCCAAATGCCCGTAAGGGTTGTTGGTATTGATGTCCTCGAAACCGGTTTTTATGTTGGTGTAGTTCTGGAAGTTGGAGTACATCATATTGGCTCCAAACTTTTGGTTGGGCGCAAAGCCCAGGTTGAAGTTCCCCACGCGGCGGCTGGTTTTCTGGTCCTTTTGGTTGTTCAGGTCGTCGGTCTGCAAGCCGGCACTGGCGGCCAGGGTTACTTTATTCTGCAGGATGCCGCCGGCGTAATTGAGGGTATAGTTTTCAAAGTCGTTGGTGTTATAATAGGCACCCAGAGTTTTGTATCCGGGGTCGATGCGCTCGTAGCCCACTCCGATCTGCCCAAAAGGCGAATTGTAGCTCAGGTTCGATTTTACCGCATGGTACTGGCGGGTGGATTCCTTCACGGGGATCATGGGCATAAACAGGTGCTGCATGCCATCGGCTCCGCGGGTATTTTCGGTATGGGTACTGGTACCGTAGTCGAGGGCCAGGGTAAAATGCTCCAGGAAGCTTACATTGCTGTTGATACCCAGAGCCAGGTTCTCCTGTGGCGTAACCCCCGTACTGTCTATGATGCCGGGCAGGGAGTTTTCATCGTCGCGGGCATAAAAGCTGCTGACACCAAAAGTTCCGAAGGCGGTAGCATATTCGGCTTTTAAACCGGAGCCAAAGCGCTGATAGGCCGGATCGAACTGTCCCGAAGTATCGGGAAGTATGCGTTTCTGCATGCGCCCGCTCATGGCCGAAAATTTCCATGGGCTCTCGGGTGGCGCAAGTTCTGCCCCGCCCCCCAGGAACTGGTGCCCGCTGAGGGTATAGGGCGAAAAATTCATGCTTACATGCCCCACATGCAGCTGTATCCACTTGTACGACGGATGCAGCGTAAACTGGTTGAAAGGCTGCGTATAGCTCCAGTTCTGGTTGGAATAGACCACCGACAGGGGAATGGCCCAGCCGTATACGGACACATTCATATTGGCCATCAGGGTGTAGGCATAGGGCTGGCGCTGCGAGAGGGTGTCGCCGCTGTGGAAGAACACCTGGTTGAGCGAGGCGCCCCCGCTAATATCGAGCAGGGGTTCCTTGCCGATGTTGGAGAGTTCCTGGGCGTGTAGCGGGGCTATCGTGCTGAGTCCGGCCAGTAGCAGAATGTTAGAAAAACGTTTAATGAGCGTATTTTTCATGGTTAGGGTCGGGCGGGTTTTAGGATTGGTGATGTAACCGCAGGGAATGCCATTGTAGACAAAAGACGAGTTCTGCGAAGCCAAATCTGTGCGAGCAGTGTTCCGTCCACGCATCTCCTGACAGCGTTTTCAGTACCCTGACGGGGCAGGTACTGCGTGTTTTTATGCATGTAGTTCCTGTCCCCATGGTTACAACAGAATAAATTTAATACTCTGCACCTCGCCCTCTGCTTCCAGGAAGAGCACGTATACATCGGGTTGAAGGCCATTCAGGCGGTACTCCGTTTCATAATGGCTGTTACCTTGCAATTCACGGCTGTTTAAAACACCCACACCGCTCTGCGAAAGCAATCGCAGGGTAGCATTCGCTTCGCGGGAGAGGTGTACCCCCACCGTAAAGTTACCATCGGAAGGATTCGGGAAAAGGGTAAAAGATTGAACCAGGCTGGAGGGCAGGTATTTTTCAGCCCCTTCGGCCGATGATCCCGGAAGAACATGAACCTCCTTCACCTGAATATCGATGCAATCGTTCCGATGGGCAATTACGGTAATGGTATGGGTTCCAGTATCGCTTGGGGCTACATAGGCATAATGGGTACCCTGCTCCAGGATTACCAGCCCTTCGGAACAGTATATCTCCAAAGAGTCGGGCACTGTGTGCGAAGTCTCAAAAACCGCCAAGGTATCGTCCCGGAATATTTCCGAGGCCATAATAGCCTGAACTTCAAACTCGGTTTCCGACAGGCGTATTACGGCAGAATCGCGTCCCACACAGCCATCGCGATCTTCCACTTCAACCACATACATATTGGCTTCGCCTGCCTGCAGCACACGTTCTTCCGAGAGTTGCACACCCGATGCCGTCCAGCGGTAACTTGCGTATTCTCCCGGATCCAGGGGGAACACGTTGCCATAACAGAGGTTTACCGAGTCGCGCAGGAGAGGGTGTACCTGGGTTTGATCCTGTAGCTGATAGGTATAGGTTTTCGCACATTCGTGGGCATCGGTTACCGTAAGGGAATAGGTTCCTGCCTGTAGGTTTCGGATTTCGTTTTGGGAACGTCCGGTATTCCATACATAGTGGTATCCGGGCGTCCCGCCTTCGGCATCTACACGAATGCTGCCATCGTCCACTCCATGGCACCAGGGATTTTCAAGGGTACTGGCTCCCACCGAAACGCTGTCGGGCGAGGGAATGGTGAAGGTTTCGAAGAGCTTACACCCCTCATCATCTTCTACCGACACCAGATATACGCCGGCTTCCAGATTTTCCACCCCTGTGCCCTGGGTGCTATCCGGCCAGGTAATGGTATAAGGCGGAAAACCCCGGACTACTTCCATGCTGGCCCGGCCATTGGCATCGCCCCAGCAATTTACGGCTTGTATGTTCCAGTTTTGTGTGGCCAGGTCGGTAATGTCCGATACGTTAAAGCGGAAATACTGGGCACAACCGTTATTATCTGTCAGTTGTAAAAAGTACACCCCGGAAAGCAGATTTTCAATCAACGCATTGCCTTCCACCGGTTCTCCCTCCAGGTTGGTCCAGGAGAAGCGGTATTCCGGGGTACCCCCAACGGGTGTAACTTCTATGACTCCCTCGGCTACCCCGCACTGGGTGTCCGTTATGGTTGTATCGGAAATGGACATTCCCTCGGGCTGGGTCAGGGCGGCCAGGCTACTGGTACGACAGTTCAGAGAGTCGCGCACGTAGATGGTATGCGTACCCGCCGCCAGCGCATTCAGCAGGTTACCGGGTACCCAGGTATGCTCATTGTCCGACACCTCATAGGGATAATTGCCCCCAATAATGTGCAGCTGAATGGATCCATCGCGATAACCAAAACAGGAAATGTGCTGTACATCGGCCACCGAGGCTTCAAGTACTTCAGGCTGATCAATAAATACCGTAAGGCTGTCGAAAACCCCGGCTGTATCCTGCACAAACACCCGGTAGGCACCTTTGGGCAGGGCATTGATTTGGGCTACAGCATCCAGGTGGTTTTTTTCCAGCCCTATCTGGTAGGCATTGCCCCATCCGCCCTGCACCGCCACTTCTATGGAACCATCGCTAAGGCCATTGCACGATACATCTTTAGCCTGTTCCAAGGAAATGTGCAAGGCCGATTCCGGCTCGGGTATGTGGATGCGTTCTTCCAGCCATTTATCCTCCCAGAATACACAACCAGCAGTATCGCTAACACGCAATAAGTAGTCGCCGGCAGTCAGGTTATTCAATTCCGTCAGGGAATCGGTGGTTTCGGATTGTATGAGTTGGGCAGCAAGCACCTCGGTACCCGTATACCATTCCACCCGATATTGGTCGTTTCCAGCATCCAATGCGGCCCTTGCCCAACCGGTGGCATCGCCCTTGCGGGCTACATAGCCGGGTGTGGTGGTTACCGTTACCGGATCGGGGGCTCCAATGGTAAAGGATTCGGAAGCCAGGCAGCTGTCGGCATCTTCCACTTCGGCCCGGTAGCTTCCGGCGAGCAATGCATTAAAAGCC
This sequence comes from Bacteroidota bacterium, assembly GCA_003252385.1. Taxonomy (GTDB): domain Bacteria; phylum Bacteroidota; class Bacteroidia; order Bacteroidales; family UBA10428; genus UBA10428. Next base: position 11,993 of record QKEH01000121.1, read on the forward strand.
GGGAAGGCATTATCCACAAATTCCCTAACTACGTCGCCATTATCGGCACGATACAAGGCATACTCGTAGCCGTACCAGTAGGCGTTTCCAAAACGGGTTTGTAAATCGGCACGGCCATCGGCTTTCTCGGGGCAGGAGGCATCTCGGATGCCGTGGTTGAGGAACTCCAGGGAGTCAGTACGCGGCCTCACCTGTTTTGGGCCACCGGTGGCCGAACAACCGTCGGCATCGTAGGCCCGGTAAGTTAAGGGGATGAAAGTGGGCAGATTTTCGAAAACAATGTCCCGGCCGCTGATGGTTCGATCTCCTCCTTCGAGGCCGCGCAGCACAAAGGTATACTCCTGGCCTGCGTTTTTGCCCCCACGTGCCGAAAGGAAATAGGTGCCATTCGCCGCCCGGTTGCACGAAGCCAGGCCAACCGAGTCGCGCACCATATGGAAGGGATGGGCAATAACCGGTACCCTGAGCAGGGTATCGTAAGAACAGCCCATGGTATCGGATATGTGAATTGCGTAACGCGCAGCACCATTTAGTCCAATAAATCGGGCCGTATTGTCCCTTTGCTGCTGGCTGCTGTTTATTGTAAAGGTATAGGGGCTCGTAGTAACCACCTGCCGAACTCCAAGTTCTATTGCTCCATTGGTGCGATCGGCACAGGCCAGCGAGTCGATCCGGGTGATACGTGCCCGAGGATTGTTATGAATATTCGGCACACTTACCAGCGTATCGTTGATGCAACCCTGGCTGCCTTTGGCAAATATACGCCAGGAACCCAGGTTGTGGAACGTGGCCCGGTCGCTTTGTACCCCATAACCGTTTAATCCGTGGATCCAGATACTGTCAATCGAATACCCCCGGTTGTGGTTGGTACGCAGGGTTACCGTTCCTCCCGGTTGTTCATTGCAATACTTGGGATCAATGGCTATGGAAGTGAATTCTACGGGATTGGGATAAGCATTCACCACTGCATTTCCGTGGATAACACAGCCGGCAGCATCCCGTACGCGAATATGGTAGCTGCCGTCCATTAATTTATCGAAATAACCCGTGGCAGCATCGGCCAGGGCTTTGGTGTATCCCACAGCCCGACCTCCTATACCGGTTAGTTCATACACGTTTTCGGGGCTGCTGGTATGGGCTACTTCCACTGCAAGGGTGCCGGTGCTGATGCCGGCGCACATGGTGTTCGTGGAAGTGAGGGAATGCAGGGTGAATTGGTCGGGATTTAGGCCAATTTCAACCATCGCTTCATCGTAACAGGTGGAATCGTCTTCTACCCTAACCCGGTAGTTCCCCGCTGCCAAGCCCCCAAAAGTAACGGTATCCGACTGGGTTGCCGCTGTAGCCACCAGGTCGTTTTCCTCTGTGAACAGGCGCCAGTTTAAGTTACTGGACGGATATTGGTTGAGCGTGGCTTCGGCACTAAGGGTGGCGTTAAGCACACTGTCGCAATATTGCCGGGTGGAATCGAGTGCCGACAGTCCAATGGAGCGGGTGTAGGCTCCAATGGCAAAATTGGTATCCAGCGGGCAGCGATTGTCGTCCTCAATATGTATGTCGTACCCCATGGCACTCAAATTATGTTTATCGACCGCATTTACCCTTTCGGTTGTTTTGTGATTAAAAGCCACAGTATATAAACCGGAAGTGGTTCCTCCTTCGAGTCCAAATTGCAGGCGACCGTTGTCTTTGGTACAGTGGCTTATAGGGTCGATATGGAGATTAGAAAGCTGAATGGCAGGAGGGGAAGCCATGGTAGTCGTATCAAAGGATATGGAACAACCTCGTTCATCGCGTATCACAAAATGAGCCATTGCACCCGCCGGAATGCTATCCTGTTTTGGGGGATTTGCCAAACTCATGCTATCGTCGGAAAAGAAGAGCCAGGGTCTATTCCCGAAACCACCCAAGGAATCCATAGAAAGTACCGCCTTCTGTCCCGAGCACTTCGCCTCTTCGAGATGATAGTGGTATTTTATGCTGTCCAGGCGAGGGATGGTATAGGAAACACTTTCAATATTAGGCCCATCGGTAATGTACACAGTATGTGTACCCACCGACTGACTCGTAAGGTGCAATATAGCAGGTGATGTTACAGGAAACCGTTGATATGTTTCTTTGTCGAAACTATAACGATACAGCGTTCCGCAACCGCCGGATACCTCAATTTGAACTTCACCTGTTCGTGAAGCCAAATTGGACTCGGAATTCGATGGACAGGTTGGCGGAACAGGATTAGAAACCCGTATGTTCAAGCGGGGAGCGTGAATTAACGGAATGGTTGTATCGACTTTACAATTTTCATCATCAGCATTAAAGATTCGAAGTTGAAAGCTAGAAAGCATCCAATCGCTCCACTGATAGGCAAAACTTGCACCATTAGCAGGTACAACATCATAATAGGGAGAATTAAAACCGCCTATCATCCGCCGAGCCTGTAAGGGCATAGGTGTACCATTTACATATCGACCGCTTGCCCTGATTTGCATTTGATTGCCCACAGAACCTGAAGGAGGTAGATAGTATGTGGTATTGCCATTGGTGCAATAGCCGCCGGTAACTGTTACACTGATTGCTTCGGGCTCCTTAATCTGAAAGATTTTTTCCGAGGGATAAAAGTTTCTGGTTACACCCCCTTGTCGAGATTGTAAATAGAACTCTACCTGGTAGACCCCTGCAGGTTTGCTACCAAGATCAACAGTAATAGAAGAGCCGCTTGTGGGTATCTGTTTTGATGTTGTACTACCTTCACCCTGTCTCTTATAAGTTATACCATTATATGAATAGGTTTTACTGCCGGTACAATTCGAAGAATTACATTCGACCAAATTATGAATTGTATATAAGTAAAACAGATCACTCCGTAATGATAAAGACGGCAAGCTTTCAATGATCATGATTGCAGATCCATTGCCCTTAAAACATGTGGCATTGTTAATTGCAAGCGATGCGCTTAATTTTTTAAGAACAGTAACTTGAGCCTTTTGATCTGTATTACCCAACCAGGTACTTGTATTACTAGAACCAGAACGCCAATCTATGGAAAAACCAATATCAAATTCGGTGTAGTTCCCATTAAAAACTCTGCTTAATTCGCTCGCATGAATAATAATCGAATTACTTGAACCAAATTGGAAATCTACTTCCTTATAGTCTTTTGTACCTCCTCCTTCCACATATTTACCAACTCTAATATGTGGATACCATCCATCAGTTTTAATACCCCCGGTATGGCTGATTATTACATCATCACCTTCACCAAATACGGTTGTACTGTTAAGATATCCTAAATCGCCCGGTTCGGATCTGATTGCAGCAATAGTCCAACCCGGTGAAGGGACATAATTGGCTTTAACTTCAAACTCTCTGCTGTAGGTTTGTCCATTCAATGTACATGACATACCAACTGTTGGAATATCTATTTTACCACTATAATAGGTTGTGAACGTATAGCCAACCTTTTGTTCAATCCAACAAATATTTTGAAACCATTGACTTCCACCTGTTGCATGAGCATTGCCATGTAAAAATTGAATGTTGGAATAAATAGTAGCATCACACCATGGAGCATGAATTGAACCTTGCCAGGAATATGGTTTTTGACCACTTAGTTGGGCAGCAACTGTCAAACTTATTATTACAAACAGTAAAACCCGTTTAAACATAACACATCGTTTTAATAAATAACTTCAATTGTTTTTAATGATCCTGATACATCCGTTTCAGATATGGCCTTTACAGCATATAGATACTTTGTATCGGGTATTAATTTATCATCCAGGAAAACATTCTCAATGGTATTCCTGTAAGTCTCCATAGGTTTATCCGCGCAGCCCCGATAGATAATATATCGTTCGGCACAACCCGGGTTTTCCCAGTTTAATCGTATTGCATCTTTGTCTCTTAAAATGGTATAGCGTAACTCGGTAATGGCCAGGCAGCCGGTAAGTTTCCTACGGGCCGATGCCGGGTTGATATTAGGCGATGTGTTGCCCGCGCTATCCACCGCAAGAACGTTGTAGGCATAGAGGGTGCCTTGTTTGGCTGAAAAATCGCAATAGCTGGTATCGGTGGCGGATAAGACCTGTACCGGAACCCAACGCAGCGAATCGTCTGCCTTTCGGATGAGCACATTGTGCCTGACATCGGCGCTTGCACTATTTACCCAATGGATATAAATACCGGTATTGGTTGCCTGAATACCCTGAATCATGGGCGATGAAGGTGGAATAATGTCCGGCCGGCGAACCTCAAGTATTTCAGAAAACCCGGAGTAGTTCTGGCGTATATCATTGGCTAAAATTTTATAGTACACCGATTGGGTCAGGGTTTTCAGCGAAACTTTATCGATGAATACCGTATCGCGGACTGGAGCAACCGTAAGTTGCGAAAACTCTTCCTGTTGGGAATTTGCCCGGTACACGCGATAACCATAAATATCCGCTTCCCGGTTTGCCTGCCAGGTTAGGGTAACATTCCCTGAGGTATCGACAAGTGCTTTTAATCCCTGTGGGGGAGCAGGTGGTATGGTATCGGCAAGCTGTACCATAACGGCCAAGGATGACAGGGTACGGTTCTGCTTGTCCAGCACGGCAATTTTATAATATGCTGTTGGTAATGGGGTTCGATCGGTAAAAGTAGTCGTATTTTGATCGAGCAGACCCGAAATATCCTGGTTGAGTTCCTTATCCGAAAGTCCCCTTAAAACCTTGAAACCCTTTATTTTTTTCAATTCATTTTCGGGAAATTCCCAAACCAGATGAACGGCTTCGCCATCCATGTTGTGTTGTGTTATTTGCGGAATAGCCCGTACACGGTCCGTCCCCCGGGTGGATACGGTATCGGAATAGGGTCCTGTAATGCCAAATGGCGATACCCCTTTTACCCGATATACATATTTGGCCTCATTTTGTGGCAGGGTATCGATATAGTACCCCAATTCGGTTTTTTTACCCTGTTCGCTGAAATTGGTTAAGGGTAAGGGGTTAATGGTTTTGTACGTTATTCCATTATCCTCCGAACGTTCGATAAAATACGCCGTGTACTCGCCACGCGAAGGGGGAATTTGCCAGCTGATCATCGCCATCTTATCGTCAGCGGCCACATCCTCAATGACCGGGATGGACAGCGGTATTTTTTCGTCGGGACCGGTAAACACATAGCTGGTGTCTTTTGGAATGGTGTCGTTGGCATTCACAAAAACCCGATAGAGGTACTTTTCACCCGTTTTAACGTCTTTATCAGCATAGTATAAAGCGCTCGCCCGGGCAGCATCTGCCGACATATCCGCAGCGAATAAGGCAAATGAATAGCGGTTTTGCTGCTCGGTAGCCACATCGAACATACGCAGCACATCGTTTCCTTCACCGGCATTCAGCTCAAACGACTCACCGTACATGGCCTCAGCAGCAATTCCGGCATAATTGTCCCGATCCATCAGGTTCGACCATTGCTTTTCGGAATACGGGATTATAGGGCCGATTACCTTATTAGTACGATTGTTGGCGGGCAAGATTCCACCTTTAGCATAAAGCGTAATACGTTCCAGCGTATACCCATGCTTCATGCCTTGCTTCCAGGTTTCGTAATTCAGCGGAGCCCAGCGCAGCAATATAGAATCACCGGCCACATAGGTCATCATTTGTTGATTATAGCGTATGGCCTCCTGACCAGACACATAAGTACCCAATAGCAGAAATGGTATGGCCAGTTGTATGTAAAATCTGTTAAAAATCACTGATATCGGTTTTTATGGTGTGTTTAAGTTTGACCTTGAACTCCGAGGAGCTTATGTTTTTCCCGGGCAATAGATACTTCATATCAATATAAAAATCACTAGGTGCAGGAGCTCTTAGATAATAGTTGTCAAAAATACTTTGCCCTGAAGTGTGAGGGATATAGTTGGGATTGGATAGAACCTGCTGGCTCGCATAGGTTCGAATATCAATAAAATCGTTTGACCAGTATACCGGTATTGTGTAAGCTATATTATAGAAATCGGCAGTAGATGTTGAGGATACTCCGGTCTCTATTTCCAGATCAGTAATAAAAATTGAAGCTCCAACAGGGTATTGCCAGATTCTGATATCATTCGCCGGTGGGAGTCCGCATTCTTCAACATCTCGCCATCTTATCACCTTGCTACCGAACAGTGGATAGTTCTTATATAAGTTAGGGTATATGTAATCGTTATACCAGGTAGAACTCTCATTATCCGCAACCATGTTCAAGGTTGTGCCGTTTAGTTCATAACCATCAAATATTTCCTGGCTTCCCATTCCGGCAACCAAATAAAACTTATAAAACCCTACATCATATAAATAGTGTACATTCATGGTACTTAATACCTTCGATTTAAGTGTCCGATATCTGCTCACCCTGAACGGAATGCTGTAATTGATTTTATCGGTTGCCGAGGTAATTGTACCGGTAGCACTCTGGGTTTGAATAGTTGCTGATGATGTAAGCGTATCCGATAAAGTATTGGTTGCTGTTGATGATACATTTCTGGTTACATCGCCGCTCTTGTCCTTTGGCGAGGCCACAAAGTTCAGGGTATATACCCGGTCGGCTTTTAACTCTGGCACGGCAACATAAACGGTTTTTTCGGCCGCGTTATAACTATACTCCTTTTTAATGGGGGCATCGCCCGGAGTTTCCCAGCGGGCAAATCGGTTATAGCTCGATTCCTCGGTATTTTGGAAATATGGGGCAATATCCACCAGGCATTTCAAATAGGCGTAATCGTATTCATCCTGATAGAAATTATACATACGGTCGAGCGGGTACGATGCTTCAATTACATGGTGGGGTATTTCGGCTGGCAGGTCGCCGGTTTTAAAAGCTACCTCCTTGGTTTCGGTCAGTGCCTGGCCTCCATCGGCAAACACGCTCCAAACCCCATTTTTTAATTCCTCGAAACCGATTGTTACCTTAATACGATAATCCTGTTCGGGATAAAAAATAGTGGAGGGCTGAAGTACCAATATTTTCCGGTTGTCGCTCCACGAGTAGGTCGATGGGTATTCCGCCCCGTTTCGGTCGAGAATTTTAATTTCATTCAATTTGATCCGGAAATAGATGGTTTGATCATCATCGCCAGATATTTTTTGAGTAGATTCAACCGGAACATTGAACACCACCTGCGGAAAGGTAAATACATCCACCTCATCATCGGCATCCTTTGGGGTGATGTCGCCAATGAGCTGTAGGTTCGACAGAGGCGAAGCGGCTCCCTGCATGTCGCAACGTTCGCCCACTTCGGCTTTGAAATTACAATTTCCCTTAATCATACCACCCAGCACACTGTATTCTCCGCCCACGTAACCTACCAGCCACACCGGGTTGGGCCCTTCGGCTTTTAACAGGGCTGCAGTGGCAATATTCAGGATATCGAATTTCTTTTCCTTGCCAAATACCTTGGCTTTTAATCCGATTACCCCAGAAAAGTAGGCATAGGCCTGCCCCTTGGCATACCAGCCATTGATACCCAATGGATGGGCATATCCGGCACAATATGCATTCGGTCCATTATCCTTAAGCATCAGGTCAAACCCGGCACCCAGATCAAAGCGTCCGTAAAAAATCAGGAAGGTCTGGTCGCCGGTACTTACATCGAAGCTGGCGCCAAATGCCAGTCCACTTCCATTAGCGATCATGTTGTTATCGCGGTTACCGCTCAGGTCGGCCTGGGTCAAATTCAATATTTGCAACACCCGTGGGTTCATGGGGATATCATCGGGAATGCGGTCGCCGGCCATAAAATAAGCCCTGAGCTGTGCCAGGCCAATCAGGCTAAGCCCTATGGGATCCTGAGGGGTTCCTATGTGCAGGTACCACTCGTCGGGGCCACAGTGTGCCACAGCCCGTCCTGCCCGGTTGTTGGCTCCGGTACCTACCAACACACCGGCCACATTCACGTACATCTCCATTTCGGCATGGAACTCATTGTTCACAAAATCTTTATACATATTGAATCGGGCAGCCAACATGGAACCTTCCGGAGGCGGTATATTATTGGGGTTTTGCTCCACCAGCTGCTGCGAAGCTGCCTTGAACCGATTAACATCGATATCTATTGGCTGTGTTATACAGGCCACCACTCCGTTAAACCCGATAAAGTTAATGCCCCCGCTGTTGTTAAAGGCAATTTCAAATTTCAGGTCGCCGTTAATGGTTTGCTCACTTCCCAGAGCCAGTTTTACCCCGGCCATAATACCTATTCCCGAGCTGGCATTGGGCGTATATACCTTACCCGACTGGGTTTGCCCAAAACGGTATTGTGAACTGTACTCCGTGGTAAGCCGGGCCATGTGGTAGTACAACCCTCCCGAGAACCCAAAAATGGTCATTGGGCCGGCCGGCAGACCGGGTTTCAGGGCAAAGGCCGCATCAACAAAAAAGTAGCGGGTGGTGTTGACCATGCCAAAAAGGGCAGTGGCTTCCACCGTAATATTGCCGCCAAAGGTGGCATTGAGTTCGCCTTTAAACCCATTGCCATAAATGGCATCGCCACGGGCAAAACCAATAAGGCCATACATTTTGTAAGCATTTGGCTTTTCAACGTTAATGGCAATTTCATCGATCCGGGCACCCCGATAATGGTAGCGGTACCCTTCGCGGTCGGCCAACAGGGTAATGGTGGTGCTGCCACCAAAGCCTTCGCTGGCGGTTTCCTTCAGGTTAACATTCGCGGTAATGGACAGCTGTGCTTGTGTTGAGGTGGATTGAAATGCAATTTCGCTGATGGTCAACGGGAACTTGGACAACTTCGATTGCCCGGCACCGGAGGCAAAGCCAAAATAGGCAATATCAATAAAGGGTTCCACGGTGGTAACCTTAAAATCCTGAAAGGCGATCGTTGGAACGGCCACTGCATTTTCAGGGCCAGGTGCATCATTGGGTTGTATCGGGGCATTCATGCGCATCTGGCCGTTTAAGCACAGCGTGGGTACAAAACCGTTGGAATCGGATTGTATCTGCAAATACGAGTTTCGGTATATGTCCAGCTCGGCCCGGCCAAACAAATCGAAATTCAGGGTATTCGAAACTCCGGCGGTAAACCCATAATTTCCCTGTACATCGACAAAGGCAGAATAATTAAAATTGGTTTCATCGTCGAACACCGGAACATGAATCTGTCCGGTGAGGCTTCCCCCTGCCAATTCGCTGGTTTCGAATTGCAAACCCAGGTGTTCAATGGAAAAATTCCAGCCGGCCAGCGACCCCTGATCGAGGCTAACCAGGTTTTCGGCAAACACTTCACCGGTAAAACCATTCTCATCGATTAATAAGTTGTGAGCCCCCACGACAAGAGGTGCCGGATTATTCCTGCGCTTAAACTTTTCCGGATTTAGTAAGATACTGGCATCCTGAATATAAATCCCCCTCCACAGCGAGATCATATTGGCCGGGTAAAGAGCCGTATAACCCGGCGGGAAGCGTAAGGTTGAGGGATTGACCAAATCGCTCATATCCACCGACAGGTTTTGGGCGGTAAAGGTAAAATCGCTATAGGCTTTTAACTGAAAACGGGGCAGGCTCACCGTAAAGGCCAGGTTGTTCCAGTCAGAAACAGTAACCTCGAAGAATGATTTCACCGCTTGCCCCGGAAGTGCCCTTCCCTGCTCATCGGCACGTACAAATACCTCATCGGACAGGGCTATATTCCCTTTAATACTAAGCGACTTAAATCCATTACAATTGCAAGTGACATACGATCCGGAAAGAATTTCCAGGTCGATATCCTTACAGACGCTCACCGGTTTTTCGGATACCAGTTCCAAACGAAAATCGCCCAAAATACCCCCCGAAAAAGAAAAAGGTACGCGCTCGGCCCGAAAAACCAGTTTGCTGCCATCAAAGGGATTGGTTAAAATCATGGAAGCATCAAACTCGGCCCGGGTAGGCATAATTTTAACCTGGTCGATTAAAATGGCATATTGCGGATCGGCGATACTGGACGCAATACTCACGGGCATATTATAAAAGGATCCGGAGTCCAAGGCACTTACAAAGCGCCCCGAAGCCTGAATGGAATCGAACATTTTCGCTACCTCATCTTCCATATCGGTGAGCGGTGCGGGTTCTTGTGCGAAAACTGCGCTCATGTATAAACACACGAACACAATCAAATGTAATCGTCTGATCATCAGATAACTTTGATGTTAGTATGGTTCCAATACCGGTTTAGTTGGGTTTAAATATAACAACTTTTATCATCTAACAACGGTGATTTATGTCATTTCTTTAAACTTCATAATGAAGTTTAAAGAAATCCAGCTCCCTTCGCTTGTGGCAGAATTCAAATTTTCAGCAATCCACCACCGTCTGTTCAACCGGGTTATACCGTATTCCTTTCCGTCTTTGGAGCCGGTACATGTTTCGGTTGTTGTATCCCACCGGTTTCCTGGATAGTGAACAAGGTAAAAGTCGTCAATCCCTTATATCCAAACCTTTGGTATTCCCATGATGCTTATAATACGAATCAGTGAATGTACTCACCTGCATACCAGTGCTATCAGGCACTACCTAACTAAAGGTAAGGATTTATAGAAACTTAAAGGGTTTACCAGGCTGTCCCTGGCGGTAACAGCAGAAAGTCTTTGGATTGGCAGCTATCGAGGCTACGAGTTACAACCAAGTACGAACGGACGAGCTCAGCGAAGCTAAACGCGCGGGAACAGGGCGAGCTCTTAATGCGTGCAAAACCAATAGCCCATCCGCAACACTGGATGCACATCCTATTCCTTGCCACGATTACCTAGTGTAAAGATTGTTTGTGATTTTGGAGAGATAGATCAACGCATCGAGGCAGATCATGACTCTGCAACTATTTTTCAATACAATGTGGATTTGGATGAATTTAGAAGTGTAAATATTACCCACTCCGATATTCGAGGATTGCACGCAAGCCCCACTTTTAGTTTCGAAGGATAGGGTATAATTGGAGAGGGCGATAGTCCAACCGAAGATAACTCTCAACGGGTATACTCTACCCGTTATTTCAAGGCAGTTCCCGAATACAATGTAATTTCAAATATGTAGCCGATCCTTACGAACTCCATTTTGAAATCAAGCATGAGTGTAAATGCCAGTTATCTTCGAGCGGGGAGCTGGAAAAAATGCGGCCTGTGTGGTTGATAGTTCATTAGAAGTAGCCTGTAGCGTTACTTTTTTTCCAAGATTTTTTGTTTACTTATTTATCGATTGGAACCGACTGAAAAGAGCCCATGAGCTTTGCGAACAAAAAGCAAAAGCCCTCCTGGCTTGAAGGATATGCATATAGCATCATCAATTCTGATAGGTTTTGGCTAAACATGAGGATTTTTCCTGCAACAAAGAATATTGTTATTACAGCACAATTATTTGTATAATATTGAAATCACTATTATCCGACTAATCTCGAATTCAACAGACATTATCACTAAACTCACTGATAGTCAATTGTTATCATGTAATTTTGAAACGTCACCCCCTGTCAAAATGCAAGTTTTGTTTGCAATGATGAAGCGGTATACTCTGTTTTCTTCAAGTATTCCCGTTTTGT
>QKEH01000179.1 GCA_003252385.1 Bacteroidota bacterium
AAATCCAGATTATCTTCGGTTGCCTCCTCAAAAGCACATTCCGGTTGTATTTCACTATCTTTTACGGCCTCAATGTACGGAACGGGTTCCGGAGCCACTTCAATGGGCGCTGGTTCTACTTCTACTTCTACTTCCGGTTCCCGGCTTACAATTTCCCTCTCCTGAGGTTCCATCAGCTTGCGCAACATTTCTTCAAAAGTGGGCACGGGAATGTCTTCCTTAGGCACCTCCGGACTAAACGGGCTATATGGCTGCCGTTGTGGTTCGGGATTTACCGGTTCAAAAGTCGGATTGTTTGCTTCGCTTTCCTGTTGTTGCTTTCGACGCTGGTAGGCACGAAATACATTAGCCAATATGCCTCCAAGTACTACGAGTACGTAGATGATTGTATCAATGGACTTATCGTTATCGGCAAAATGCATGCTGTCAGGATTTTCACAGACTAAAAACAGTACGGGTTGCGTTATTCGTTATATTTGCAATTGTACTATTCTGCTATGGTTTTCTCAAAAATACATATTTTTTTGTTCTTATCCTTGGCCACCTCTTTAATTTGTGCTGGTTGTAAAAAGGAGGAACGACACCCGGTTCCCGATGTTCAGGTTTACTTTCATATTAACCTACAGAGCGACCCCGAATTTTTTCAGTTGCTTACGTCAGGAAGTTCCATGGTGATTACCAGTACTATGCTGGGGGTATCCTATATTGGCTATAACAACAACGGTGTAATTGTGTACTGTGGTGGCGATGGGGAGTATTTGGCTTATGATCGGACCTGTCCGTATGATATGCCTAAAAGTATTCAGGTGACCACCGATGGCAGCAGTGGGGTTGCAGTGTGCCCGAGTTGCAACTCAACCTACGTATTTGCCAGCCGGGGTGCCCCAACTACCAATAGCTCGGCACACTGGCCTTTAAAGGAATACCGTACCTCCTTCAACCCCAATACCGGCGATTTGGTAGTGTCGCATTAGGCCGGCAAGGTAGCGGCAGGCTGTTTGGGTTGGCGGTTTGAGGCATCGAGGAGTATCAAAAAAAGGAGTTACCCATAAAAAGGCAACTCCTTCACCTATCAACGTATTTCCTGATTAATAGCGGTAATGATCCGGTTTGTATGGCCCTTCGATGCGAACGCCGAGGTATTCGGCTTGTTCGCGGGTGAGTTGGGTGAGTTTCACGCCCAGCTGGTCGAGATGCAGACGGGCTACTTCTTCATCCAGTTCTTTCGAGAGGCGATAAACACCTACCGGGTACTCGTTCAGCCACAGGTCAATTTGCGCCAGTGTTTGATTGGTAAATGAGTTGCTCATCACAAATGAGGGGTGGCCAGTGGCACATCCCAGGTTCACCAGGCGGCCTTCGGCGAGCAAAAAGATGGAATGGCCTTCGGGGAATATGTACTTATCCACCTGGGGTTTGATATTCACTTTCTTAATGCCCGGGTACTTGTTAAGTTTATCTACCTGAATTTCGTTATCGAAATGGCCAATGTTACATACTATGGCCTGGTCTTTCATTTGTGCCAGGTGTTCCATGGTGATCACATCTTTATTTCCGGTGGTGGTCACAAAAATATTACCTTCCTTCAGGGCTTCTTCCATGGTGGTTACCTGAAATCCTTCCATTGCGGCCTGCAGGGCACAAATGGGGTCAATTTCGGTAATGATTACGCGAGCACCAAACCCGCGCATGGATTGGGCACAACCTTTACCCACATCGCCATATCCTAAAACGACTACAACTTTACCAGCCACCATTACATCGGTGGCACGTTTAATACCATCGGCAAGCGATTCGCGGCAGCCATACAGGTTGTCGAATTTCGATTTGGTAACCGAGTCGTTAACATTGATGGCCGGGACCAGCAGTTCGCCTTTTTCCAGCATTTGATAGAGGCGGTGTACGCCGGTAGTGGTTTCTTCCGAAATACCTTTGAGATCCTTTACCGTACGATGCCATTTTTTGGGATCCTCCTTCAAGAGTTTATTCAACAGGTTCAGAATAACGGCTTCTTCGTGATTTGAGGCTTTTTTGTCGAGCACAGAGGCGTCGTTCTCGGCTTTGTAACCCAGGTGGATCAGCAGCGAAGCATCCCCGCCGTCATCTACAATCAGGTTGGGCCCCAGGCCTCCGGGGAAGGTGAGTGCCTGTTCGGTACACCACCAGTATTCTTCGAGGGTTTCGCCTTTCCACGCAAATACCGGGACACCTGCGGCAGCAATGGCTGCGGCAGCATGATCCTGGGTGGAAAATATGTTACAGCTGGCCCAGCGCACATCGGCACCCAGGCTGACCAGGGTTTCAATCAGCACCGCAGTTTGAACGGTCATGTGCAACGATCCGGTAACCCGGGCTCCTTTCAATGGGTACAGGCCTTCGTATTTTTTTCGTGTGGCCATCAGGCCGGGCATTTCCATTTCGGCAATTTCAATCTCTTTTCGGCCAAACTCTGCCAGGCTCATGTCGGCAACCTTGTAGGCTAGAGCTTGCGTTAAAACTTCGTCTTTCATGTTACGTGTATAATTATTGATTTTCTATTGAACTCATGGTCTGTATCTTAATCGCCAGGATAGGGTGAAGTTCGTATTCGAAAGATAATGCTATCTGTATAAAATATCAGGCTTCATCCATCATTTTTTTTATGAATTCCCGATCTTTCTCAATCTGTAGGCGAAGTTCTTCGAAGGAATTGAATTTTTGTTCATCACGAATTCGCGCAATACATTCCACCCGCAGTTGGCGGCCATACAGATTGGCATTAAAATCGAAGAGGTGAGCTTCTATGACCTGTTTAGCGACTTCGCTTTTCAGGGTAGGGCGGAAACCGATGTTCATCATGCCCTTATAAAGTTGCCCGTCCAACCGTGCATGAATGGCATAAACCCCGGTTTTCGGAATCATTTTGATGGACTCAAGAGGTTCCAGATTGGCCGTGGGGAAGCCTATTTCGCGGCCCTTGTGATTGCCGTGTACCACCTGGCCGGTAAAACCGTAGGTATATCCCAGAAAGTGGTTCACTTTTTGGAGTTCGCCGTTTTCGAGCAGGTGGCGAATGGTCGACGAACTGATTTTTTCGTCCTGAAACAAGATTGGATCCTGCTGGGAGAGTCCAAAACCCAAATCATCCGACAGTTGCTGCAATTTCTCGAAATTGCCTTCGCGGTTTTTTCCGAAATGGTGGTTAAAACCTACCACCAGATGAACAATTTTGAGTTGGTCTACCAGAATGTTGCGGATGAAGGCATCGAAACTGGTAGCTGCAAACCGGGTATCGAAAGGTAGAATTACCAGGTTGTCAATGCCGGTGGCTTCGAGGCGGAGAATCTTTTCATCCAGAGTATTGAGCATCCGCAGGGTGTCCGCATCCTTATTCAGCACAATGCGTGGATGAGGCCAAAAGGTG
>QKEH01000035.1 GCA_003252385.1 Bacteroidota bacterium
GGCCTCAGGGCCTAAAACTATTTCGCGGTACATAAATGAGGCCATTTCCATTGTCGGATTTTTTACGTATACCACGGCACGCTTGCCGGTCCATAATACCGCTGTTTTAGGGATTATCAGGTCTTTTTGGCTGCCCGAAATTTTGGGTTGAACAATACCATTGGCAAACATTTCGGGTTTCAATTCCAGCCCCGGATTGCTTAGTTCGACCCGAACGTAAGCCACCCTTGTTTTCGGGTCAAGAAAGGGATCGATGTAGGTTACCTGACCGTTAAACTTTTCGCCCGGCATCGACTGAACGGTAAAGGCTACCTGATCGCCTGTTTTTAACCAGGGCAGGTCGCTTTCATAAGCATCAAACATCACCCAAACCCTTGTTAAGTCAACTACCTGGAACAGGGCATTTCCTTCTTTCACATAATCGCCCAAAGCAATATACCGAATGGTAACCGTTCCCGAAATTGGGGATAGCACCTCGAAGTAATTTTGTGGCTGACCTTCTTTTTCAATACCCTCGATTTGGGCTTCGGTCAAATCCCATAGTTTTAATTTATTACGGGTTGCCAGGTAAAACGATGGATTAGACTGCTTGTAAGCTACTGCTTCGAGTAATTCCTTTTGCGCCGTAACCAGTTCCGGGGAATAGATGGTGGCTAGTTTTTCTCCTTTTTTTACGTTTTGTCCGGTAAAGTTAACAAACAGTTTTTCTATCCTGCCGCCAAAACGAGCGGTCAATTCCGAAATATTTCTTTCATCGGCTTTTACTTTTCCCAAAAGGTACACTTCCTTTTTGGAGTAGTCCTTTTTTACCACCATGGTTTGCACTTCGGCAAGTTTCATAGCCGGTTCGGTCATTTGCACCACGTTGGAATTCCAATCATCATCGGATGCAGTGGTTTCCAAAGGGATTAAATCCATGCTGCAAATGGGGCATTTGCCCGGTTGGCTCATTTTTATTTGCGGGTGCATGGAGCAGGTCCAGAGTTGATGTGGTGTTGTGATGATTTGCTGATTTGATGATGTGTTAACGGGTTGATTTTTTGGCTTTCCTATGAAATAGCCTATTAGCATGCCCATTGCCAGAACTCCCAGCAGGAGCTTATAATTCGATGGTATAGTGTTGAATGTTTTCATGATTTTTTATTTCGAGAACCTGATATAATCTTGTTTAACAATTTATTGATTGAACTAAGCAAAGCCTCGATTTATGTAGTAGAGCTATGATTGGGTTTACTTGCTTTTACCCGTTTCAACCCATATTCCCTTTCACGCACTTCGTTATGGGCTATTTTTAGCTTATAAATAAAATCAGCCCGGCTTTCGGCACTCTGTGCTTCATGGATGTTTGCAGCTATCGATGTTCCGGATTGTAGCAATTGTTTTGCAATAACGTATTTCCTGAGCGCAACCAATTCTTCCGTGCAATCAATTATCATAAGTGCATATTCTTGGCTCAATGCTACCATTTCGTTTCGTGCAGTTTCCATTTAATGTTGAATTGTTTATTTTATGGCTGGATCATTCATGGATTCACTACGTATTTTTTACAATTACTTGAATTTCTTCGTGCAATCAAATCATAAATCCCAAAATCCTCATATTATAAAATCTCCGATTAATCAATTCATCCCCAAATCTTCACATCAATTAATCCTCCCATTACTTAATCCCCATTAAATACGTTACAAAAGCCGAAGCCGCGTTGAAATCGGTTCGTGCTTTTTCCAGTTCAAGACTGTGTTGAAGTACCTGGCGCTCCATACGCAATATTTCTTCAAAATTTTTACCGTCGGTGGCATATTCCGATTCCAGTATTCGCAATGCTTTTTGAGCCAGTTCCAGTTGTTTGATATGCAGGTCGATTCTTCGGTTGGCATCGGAATAATCGGTGTACGCTTTTTCGTAAATGCTTTCCAGAATATTGACTTTGTCGACCTTTTGTTCCTGCGCTGTCTCTTGCATATAGGCAGCTTCCTTTACCATCGACGTATACTTTTTCCTGTAAAGCGGAACGCTTATACCGACCATCGGGAACACAACAGCATCTTTTCCCGATTCGCCTGGTGACAGCATGCTATTGTCCGATTCACCAATAAAAATGTAGTCGAAACCGATGGTAAACTTGGGTTTCCCCATTTTATCGGCCGCAAACTGTTGGTATTGATACGATGCTTCCTGAAATTCGAGAGCCAATACCTGATGATTGTTCCGCCTGATGCTGTCAAGGATTGCTTCCCTGTCGAGGTTTAATTCATCCATATTCAGAAGGTCGGGGATATCTACCTGCTGCGGTTCGTCGACATGCAGTAAATTGTTGAATGAAACCTGTTGTGTAGTCCACATATCGAGCAGGAGCTTCAACTGGTTTTCCAAGTCTAAAATCTCCATTTCCACCCTGAGTTCATCAACGGCAGATGATTTGCCCGCTTCAATTTTAACCCATGCCAGTTTTTGAAAGGTATTCAATATCGCAATATTGTCGCGGGTTATTGCAATAGCCTTATGGGTATAATACAGGTTGTACCAAGTCGATTTTACCTCGTAATACAATCTCGATTTAGCTTCTTCGAACATTTCGTATTTGGCTTTTGCCATTTGAGCTGCCGCATCTTCCTGTGCACCCAAAGTACCAAACCACGGAAACATCTGGGTAAGGCTAATTCTGGCTTGTTGTGGGCCAAGCCGGGTTTCAACGGGCTGAATAAAGTATCCGAAAGCCAAGGTTGGGTCGGGTAAGGCACCTGCCTGTGGCACTTTCTCCAAAGCGGCCATATATTCGTTGAATTTTGCTTTTAACCCCGGATTGTTTTCTGCCGCTGTTTGCAGGTATGGCTGAATTAGCTCCTGTGAGAAGCACTGTGTGCTTAACAGAAATAGAAATATTTTTATTATTGTTTTCATTTTTCTTATGTGCTATTTTTTGCCTGTTACGGGCTACGGGTTTAACCTGCAACCCGCAACCTCTTAACTCTTATCAACTTTCCCTCCTGCCACATACAATACAGCACTGGAACCACAAACATGGTCATTACCTGGATAATCATCCCTCCGAAAGAAGGAATGGCCATGGGCACCATGATATCGGAACCTTTGCCGGTTGATGTGAGTACCGGGATGAGTGCGATAATTGTTGTAGCGGCAGTCATCATGGCCGGCCTTACTCGTTGTATTCCGGCATGGTGCACAGCTTTTCTGATGCCCTCAATGGTTGTGGGTTTCTCCTTTTCAAATACCTGCATCAGGTAAGTCCCCATAATTACCCCATCGTCGGTAGCCACGCCAAACAAGGCAATAAAACCAACCCATACAGCAACACTCAGGTTAATGGTATGCATCTGAAACATATCCCGTATATTCATGCCTGCCACTGAGAAGTTCATGAACCATCCC
>QKEH01000083.1 GCA_003252385.1 Bacteroidota bacterium
GGTTAGCCGCATACCTGTGGTTGTTGATATAGACCTCGGCACCAGTAATGGGGTTGGTGCCATCGCTTATATTGAAGGTAACCCGGTAGGTAACTTTAGCCAGGTAAAAACGAACGATGGTGGTGGGAGCAGTTTGTATGGTTGCCAACAGGTAAGCATGACCGGCATCCTCATAGGCTGCAATACCGCCCAATGGATCGGTGAAGCCAAAATCTGCAGGATTAATAACCCGCCCGGTAGGTTGTAAGCTATCCAGGCTGATCTCAATAATTTGCCTGGCCGGACTCCCTGCTATAGTTTGAGCCGACCACAGCGAGGGGTGCGCACCGGACCATTTATCGTAAGCCAGTCCACCCTGGCTGGTTATGCCAATGGTATCGCCAGCGGGTACCCCCAGAGCATCAAACTGAATGATATCGTTGGCGGCATAGTTTCCGTAAAAAGTACTGCTGGACTCATCGTACGTTAAAGCCCAAACATCAACCGGAGCGGTTAATTCTCCAATCTTTGAAAAGGATGCCAAATCCAATTCGTAAACGGTGGGGGTAACGCTTCCACCATAAAAATGGCCGTTGGTCGGATTGTAGGCCAGGTCGTAGATATTACCCACACCGGCTATGGTGGCTGTATTGGTCAACTCACCATCCATGGTGTAGCGGTAGAAGGTATTGCTGTTGTTGCAGGTATAGATGTGGGTTCCATCCGTCTCAACGGCAAACTGGTTATCTGTGGATGCATGCATGATCGAAATGGTATCCCCCAGCATGGGCAGTCGGACCACCACCTCTGCAGAATCGAGATCGTCCTCGGGTGCCTGATCGCCAGAGAGTGAGGCACGAGCAAATAAGCGGAAGGTATCGCTTACGGGAACCCAGGCCGGGAATTCGAACTCCCTCGGTGTGTTGGCAGCCAGACTGGTAGAATTGGTAAGTGTTTCATCGTACCCGGCTGGTTCGGAATAAAGATTTACCGTAAAGCTGCCCAGTTGGTTAATTCCACTGTTTAAAATGGTAACCACGGGTCGAAGGGTATCACCGGTATAGATTAAAGATGGAATTTCAACGGAAGATACTGTCAGGTTATTATCTAAAGGCTCGTACACCAGCAAATCGTCAATGGCCCATCCGGAATAGCGAACTGTCCCATTGGTAAGACCCTGGTAAAAACGCACTCTGGCATTGGATACTCCTGCAGCCTCGGCAGAAATATCCACCCGGTGGAAAGTCCATTGCGTCTCCTGGAAGGATGTAGAACCATTAGCCCAAACGCTAACCCAGTTGGTACCATCGAATACCTCAATGCCTATATGATCATAGGAACTGCTTTGGCAGCCGGAGAAACTCCAGAAATCCATAAAAATGGTGGTAAGCCCCGAGCAGTTAAAAACAGGGGAAGTGGCATAACTGGCAGAGGCAATGCTATTGGCATAATCCGCACCTATGGCATACGCCAGAATCTTTGTGCCAGAATGAGCAGTAGCTGGTTCGGCGACCGCAGTTCCCCGAGTCCATAAAGTCCCCATTGTCCAACCGCTTCCAACTTCAAAATCATCGTTAAGGACAACAGTGCCCCTTTCAATGGCTGCTTTATCGACATTCATGCCGTTATCCAAGACGACATCGAGATTTTTATCTGCCTTTGGGGCAGCATCCAATTTCTGTCCCCACATGAAACAGGGAATTGCCAGAGATAAGCATACTAAAGTTAATTTTTTCATCATTTGTTCAGGTTTATGAGACGGAGTCAGACTCCCTCCCGGGTTAAAGGTGATGGTAAAGCGTTGCTTTGTGTTCAACCTAACAGCCGCTCCGGAAACTTAACTTTCAGGTTAAAGGTTACTTTAAGCCCACAAAATCAGTTAGTTTTCTGCCTGAAATTAAAAAGTGTTTTGTTGCCTTTCAAAAGAAGATATGAACAAGCCGGATCTAAACTATTGCCCGCTGCCAAGCCCATACCAGGTATTTCACACATTTTTCCGTTCATCGTACTCGCAACTGTTAAGACTTTTGTAACTTATTAAACTACAAGGAAATATGGCATTTGAACTACCCACCCTACCGTATGCACAGGATGCTCTGGCTCCGGTACTGACTCAGAAAACCCTGGAATTCCACTATGGAAAACACCATCAGGCTTATATTACCAACCTGAATAAGCTGATTGAGGGCACCAAATTCGAAGGCGCATCGCTGGAGGAAATCATCAAAAATTCCAGTGGTGGTATTTTTAACAATGCGGCGCAAATATGGAACCACACCTTCTACTTTACCTCCTTCAAAGCAACGGCGCCTTGGCGGCAGCCATCAACGCAGCATTTGGTTCCTTTGATATTTTTAAGGAAGAATTTGCCAAAGCGGCCGCCACCCTGTTTGGATCAGGCTGGGCCTGGCTGATAAAGAATGCAGCCGGTAATTTGGAAATTGTCCAGGAATCGAATGCAGGAACCCCCCTGACCAAAGGCCTCACGCCCATTCTAACCTGCGATGTGTGGGAACATGCCTATTACCTCGATTACCAGAACCGCCGCCCGGACTATATCAAAAGTTTCTGGGACATTCTGGATTGGCAAACAATTGGTGCCCGATTCTAACTCAGAGAATGCTGCAAAACCACAACGGCTGCCCGGGTAAGGCAGCCGTTGTGGCTTTTTTTGGGGTATCCCATCATACGCCGGCTAACACTAATTTACGCTGAATTAGCTAAAGTCCCCGTTTCAGCCACGACACACGCATTAAAAATAGATAGACCCGGGGTATGAGCAGCGTGAGTCCCAACCCAACTCCCAACATATTGGCCAGCATATCGTTGATATTAAAGCTGCGATAAGGAAGGAAATACTGGATACTTTCCAACAGCACAGCCACCCCCGCTCCCAGAAACAATAACGGAAGAACCCGCCGGTTCCATGCGGATACGGTTAAAAAGAGCCACGGAAGCAGCAATAGCACATGCAACAGGTAATCGAGGCGGATGCTAACCACAATGGTGGTATGGAGAGCGGTATTGGTAAAGCCATTCAGAGGAAGAACCACCAGCAGCAGTAAGACTAGAAGGTAGGTTTGGAGGAGGGGTTTCATGGGGAGTTCTGGTGTTAAGACCGGATTTAGGATTTCCGTAATTTCTGCCATGCCTGAAACAGAAAGCGAATCCCGGCATAGAGCATGGGGCGGTAATATTTGGTAAAGCGGCCATAGTTCACCAATTCGCCCCCAAATTTTAATTTGTAGTCGCGAACACCATATTTTACATCCGGCTTGCCTGCCCCGCCAAAGTCGAAAACCCGGAATCCGTTATTTTTCCCCCAGAGAAAAACCTCCCAGGGAATCAGGTCGTTAGGACACAGATGGTAAAAGGACTGATAGCTGCCGGCATAATAATCGTATATACCACGGTTATAGGTTAAAGCCAGCATAGCTCCTGCCAACTCGCCCTGGTAACTGGCCATAAACACGGTGAGGATTCCCTGCCCGGCCAGCTTCATAAAAAAATCTATACCGGGAAGTGGCAGACTCACCCGGCGGTATACTTCCTGCAAAATGGGATAAGCAGCAGCTACCGCCTCGGTGGAAGATGCCATGGAGAAATCCAACCCCGATTTTCGCGCCTTGCGAATTTCGTTTCTGCGCTTGGAGTGTACCTTCTTCCATAGAATTTCTTCCGTATCGGTTAAATCGACCAGAATGTTCAGATGTTCCTCGTATCTATAGCCAAAGCGGCTAAAAACAGCAGCATTTTCAAGTACCGGAAACAAATTACGAAATTGAACAAAAATGCAGCGGCGGCCATAGTGCTGGTCAAAAGCATCCAGCAAAAGTTCCACCCCTTGGGGGTTATCATCCCGTACCAGAGGACCTCCCCGAATAATGGCTCTGGACGTAAGAAAGCCTGACAAACCCGAAAACTGGCGTTCAATGACCCCGGTAAGCACTCCGGCAATGGCCAATTGCCTGTCGACCAGAAAAAGGGCAACCGGTTCGTAAGCCGGTATTTGCTGACAGGCCTCAAACATTTGCGATGTTTGAAACACGTTGGAATTCGGGTGCTTGCTTACAAACGCATCCCAATCGCCCCGGTCAACCGACGCAAAACCGCAGATTACCCGATAATCAGCCGACATATTTTTTGATGGTATATGAGATAAAACGGGGAACATCTTCCATATCGTTCAACATGGTATTTTTACGTTGCAGCCATTCCAGGCGCAAATTTTCCCTATTCAGTAATTGGTTGATGCACGACAGCATCTCCGCGGTTTCATGAGGGTAGAAAGCGAAGGTGAGCTTATAGGTGTATTCCAGCTCGTTCAAATACGATATTTTATTCTTAAAGGTGTTACAACGTATGGAGGGGGTTCCCAGAACTGCAGCCTCGGAAGCCATAGTCTGGCTGTCGCCAATATACATTTTGGCGTAGTACATTACACTGTGTACATCTATCGGATTAATATTAAGCTGGTAGGGTTTAAAATCGTCTTCCAGATTGCCTTCGGTGGTAATATATACCGTATGGGTTTTCTCAATGAGTTGAACCAGTTCCTTTCGAACACCCTCCGGGATACCGGAATGCACCCGGTCGTGATGCGCTTTAAAATCGTTGAACCGAATGATCACATATTGATCTTTTTCGAGTCCATAGCGCGACAGCACCAGCGGATCGGGCTGAAAATAATTGGGCGCCAGATAGGCCAACTCCTGATAGCCCGCATAGGTAAGGTGACGTTTACCGTAATTTTCGAATGCCAGACAGGCCGGGGTGATGATATACGATGCCAGAGGCACGGTCAGGTGCTTTATTAAAGGCTGAACTGCAGAATCGTCATCGTCGAAAAAAAACATTTTAACCCTGCGAAACCTTGCAGCGATGGCCAGTGCCGGCGACATACCCCAAACGGCTTTGACCCGGTGTTTCCGGATGAGTGCCATAAAACGGTAAATGTACACCAACTGACCTATGGCCTTATTGAATAAGCCGGAGTACTTTTTCCCGACTACCACGTACTTCATGTTCAATCCATCCAGCAAATCGGTAATTATGCCCGAAGACTGGCAGGTAATGAGTACCTCATCTTCGCCCACAAGCCGGATGACTTCCTTAAAAAAATACACAAAATGCGGATGGGGAATCTCAATTAAATATTTCCGTCCAGGGAAGGATTTCTTTTCCATTTCAGTTAATTGCTAAGAAGGTTAGAGACTCGAATACACCTTCAGGGTTCTATCGCCCATGAATTTATAACTCACCCAGTCGTTTTTTCCATGATAGTTCGGCCGGTTTGGCCGGGTAAGTGCATCCACCAAACCGCGGGCAAATGCCTTTTCATCGTATTCGCAAACGGAACACTGATCGAGATCCGACAAATATTCTTCCGCATCGCCCACCGCCAGGGTAACCACCGGAAGGTTGCAGGCCACCGCTTCGCGGATTACCGTTGGACTTCCCTCGTAAAACGAGGCCAGGCTGAGCACGTCGGCAGCGTTGTAGACCTGGGGAATCAGATTATAGGGCAATTCACTCAAAAAGAGGATGTCCTCAAAATTTACTTCTTGGGCACAGCGAACCAGGTCGTCCTTCTGACTGCCATCGCCCACAACAACCAAAAGTAACCCGGGAACTTCCTGCTGTGCAAGAGCACAGGCCCGAATGATAAATTCAACGTTTTTGGGATATTCCAGCCTTCCAATGAAGGCCACTATTTTTCGTTCACCTGGCAACTGTAACACTTTCCGGGCATCAGCCCTGCCGGAAGGATAAAATAAGTGAGTGCTAATGCCAATGGGAATGGTTTCTATCCGGCAGCGATGTATGCTGAAATGTTTCTCGAATGCCCGCTTAAAATTTTGGTTCACCACAATGGTGGCATCCACATGTTCCATAACCCATTTCAGCAAGTGGGTGTACAACCAGGCTAACACTCGTCCTTTCCTCCGGCGCATCGATTCCGTTTTCGGATCGTGAATGGTGAGCAGTACTTTGGATTTTTTATGGAACAGGAGAAAGGGAAGAGCCAACTCGGCCCGTTGTGCATGAAGTAGGGTATCCTCGCTATCGGGAATGCGTTTATGATTTCTGAATACTCGAATGAGGTAATGAATGTTGGACAGACCGTGTTTCGCTACCGGCAGGTAGTTAAAATTCCACGGTGCCGGATTTTCATCGGTCTGAGGCACTGCTCCGCTTCCCACCAGCGTGGGCACTATTCCGTGCTCCCGCAAATACAGCGACAGGTTGTTGATGTAGGTCATGGCTCCTCCCGATGAATTCCGGCAGGGATTCTCGTTTTCAATAAAAAAAACATTCATAGGCACTACTTAAATCGATTCTCCAGCAAATCCATCCATTTCAGCACCGAAAAGTGCTTTCCAAATACATGTTCATCCTTCAGATGTTCGCCTGCTTCAATGCGTTCGGCAAAATTTGAACGAAAGTAGGGGGAGTCCTTTCGAAGCAGCTCCAAATTGGCCTTGTACACCATGCTCCTCCATTTTTTGGTGTTGTAGGTGGGGTTTCCTCCCAGTGCTCTTTTTAATTTTTTGGTTATCACGTAACTGGCTCCGACCAGAGTCCAGCCCAGAGCCGATTTCATATACACAGGTTTGTACCCGCGGTCGGTGGGTATGTGATTCAACGCCGGGTTTAACCTCGCCAGGGCATCTACATAAAACATCTGGCCCTTACGGCGTTTTAACAAACTTTCGTTGAAAATATTGTTATAAACCCCGGCATATTCCGAAGCCAGTAAAGCCTCAATAAAATCCTGATCGAGAAAAGGCAGTTTATGATCCACAAAAAACCGATCGATCCGAAGGATTTCCATGAAAAATTTTCTCATGCCTTCGTGCATGTAGAAGTGGTATAGAGCCACCTCCCTGCTCATGGACTGGTTTTGCGATAAATACAGGGTTTGTATCGTATCCAGGGTTTCCTCCAATGCCTGGCGGGTAAACACTTCGGGCTTGTAAAAGGTGTTGGGCGAATTTTTCAGATCGGTAAAATAGTCCCTTATACTGTCCACCACCCTTCCGGACAGAAAGGCCTGAACGGTTCGGGAATTAATGGAAACCGAATCGGCCATTACATGCATGGGTTTAATAAACTCGCTTCCGTACATGCCGGTAATACAGCTCTTGGCATAGGGAGACAGGCTTCTGTGTGCATACAAATAGTTGCACCTCATGAAGGGAGCAAAGCCATCGGAAATGAGCAGAGCTTCTGTGGCAATGTCGAGGTATTCCTGCTCATAGTCGGTTTCCAATGGAACTATTTCGTGCCGCATACCCATTTTCCCGGCAATTTTACGGGCAATGGCTATTTCGGGGCTCGATAACATGCCGTAGGTGTAGGCAATGGCATGGGATCTTTCATCAGGCGTTAACGACGACAGGTTTAACCTGCAGTCGTACCCCCCGGTAAGACCGAGCAGATACGGTTGATCCAGTTCCCATAAGCGGTTATTCTGCCTGAGTATTTCTGCCAGTTCATCTATGGTGTCCTTACGTTTGCGCGGTGGTTGTGCAAACAAACCGGGGTAGTTGTAGTACTGAGTGCGACTCACCCTGCCCTCCTTAATCCGCAGCCATTCGCCATATTGGGTCTGGCTGATTTGTTCCACCAGGGTATTGTTCCCCAGTAGGGTATCAAAAAGGGAAACCTGCACCAATGCCGTGCAATTCACGGTTACTTTCTCCAAACTATTTATCATCAGGGTAGCATTGGATGAAAGGATTACACGGCTTCCGTTCAGGCTGTAATGAAACGGCCGGACCCCAAACGGACTGTTGATAATCTGTAATTCTTTGGAAAGCTTATCGACATACACCAATACAAAATTGCCTTTCACTTTACGGGTAAGATCCTGGTTCAGAATGAGCGGAACCAGTTCTGCCAGTGGAACACGAAGAGCCTCGGTACCGGGGCTTACAGGGTTCCGGTAGTACACTTTCCCGTAGCAGATTAACGTGGCATTGGGCGTCTCATGGAAACTATCGGCCAGCTCGGTGTCCGTAAAGGCATTCCGATACAAATACAAGGTATCGTTGGCCGTCACCTGTTCCCTGTTTCGGTACTTTTCGTAAAAAGGCAGACCCAAAAAGGGAAGTTCTTTCTTCCCTAAGCCACCTTCCGGTTGGTATTCAATATATAGGTCAATCATGTTTTTTAACTACATAACGCCAAAAAAATGCGAAGATTTCCCTGGGGCTGTAAATTGTAAATAAATATTTCAACTCCGAAAAAGATCTGTAGCGAATGGATTGGTACAGTAAGTATTTTATCCAACGTTCATCCATCTTCAGGTAGTTCACGGACTGCTCCCTGATGTCCTGTCGGATACGCTCCTGACGGGTCTGCTCCTGTAGCAGTTCATCCGGTGTAAATGGTACCAGGCTGAAATCGGGATCTAACCTGAAATATTCGAAATGGGTCGACACCCTCCCATCAGCGTCGAACGACAAGCACAGAATGGAAGCGATCCGGGATAGCGGGAATGGCTCGTCAAAAATAAAATTCCCCAGCGAAGGAACGAAGATTTTTCCGGCCACTTCGAGAGCCGGTTGCGGCAAATGGGGATGATGACCGATTACCCCGGTGATGCGCGGATTATCCTGTATCCACTGTTTCATAAGTTTTACCAGGGCGGGTATGGGGTAAGGATGATAGTCGATTCCCCAGTGGGGCAAAAGGAAAATATGGGTGAAGGAATGGTCGAGTTGATCCAGGGCCAGCTGAACCGTATACTGCTCGAGACAGGCCACTCCGAAGTGTTTGTCTCCGGCCAGACGGGTAAAAGGAAGGAAGGCATTAAAGGCAAGAAAGGCGATCTTAAACCGATCCAGCTCCACCACCACCGGACGGAGGGCTTCCCCAACATTCATTCCGGCACCCGTGCTTTGAATGCCTCTGTTTTGGAGGGCTTGCAAGGTGCATCGGAGGCCATCGGCACCAAAATCGGTCATGTGATTATTGGCCAGTGTTACGCCTCCAAAACCCATTTGTACCAGAACATCGGCATATGCTGGTGGCAGGCCAAAGGTAAGATGAGGGTCTTTGCCTTTCATGGGCGCCCCCTGCATCAGAAAAGGTGCTTCCAGGTTCCCCAACAGAAAATCGAAGGAACGAAGCAAAGGGGAAACCCCTGCCATGATGTGTTCAACGCCCTGCTCATCCAGGACAGTGCGCACACCGCGCCCCAGCATGATATCTCCAACCAGGCCAATTCGTTTCATGGTTTTTTCTTTTGTATCCATCCCATAGAATACAGGAAAGGCCGGAGATCGTCCCAGGCCAACAAGCCCCAGGAGCACACTCTAAACGGAAAGCGCAGTGCTTCCATAACCTTAAGTTCCCCGGACTTAAATGCCTTCCACGCGGCCAGCACATCGGCCGGAAAATCGACCCAATCGGTGGAAAGCCGGTAGGTTTTGTCCGCTACGGTTTCCTTTGAAGTGCCATCGTGGTAGGCCAGCATGGGGAAGTTTATTCCCAGAGCTTCGGCAAGTCCAATTTGCTGCCAAACCCTGGCGTTGATTTCGATAAATTTGTACGAATCGTCTCGTGGATCGTATTTGAATTCGACGTTGGCAAAACCCTTCCAGTTTAAGGCTTCCAGAATTCTACGGGAAAGTTCCTCAACCACAGGATTACTCACCGTACGCACCCGGGTGGCCGAGCCAAACTGAGCCGGGTACTGTCTTATTTTTTGAATCGTGAAGCTCTGAATCCGTTCCCCACTCAGGTTGTAATAAAACGAGGACTCAAAGTTATTAGAAGCGGGGCCGGGCACAATTTCCTGGATTACAATCTCCATGCCCGATTGTCGTACCTTCTCCAGGGTTTCATTTAGCTGTTCTTTTGTATCGACCCGAAAGCCCTTGTTTGGAAATATCTTCTTCCACAGTTGGATGTGCCGGGGTTTAATAAAAGCAGGCAGCTGAACCTGTGCACTATCATTTTCTGCCCCTGTACGGTATTCCCAGGTGGTTGGCAGGGCTATTCCCATAGACCGGACCAGTTCAAACTGACTGTTTTTATCCAATATCCGGACAAGCACTTCTTTATCGGGCAAATTCAGCCGGCAGGTGTCAGGCAGTCGATCTCCGTAGTGCAACAGGAAAGTCAGATATTCATCGTTCGAAGGAATAATACACACATTGCCCAAGGGCTTTACCCACTCGGTCAGAAACGAAAGCAACTGAACCGGTTCTGCAGAAGGATGCGGACACAAGCATTTACTTCCATAACGGGAGTAAAAGCCCGGATTCCGCGGATTATAATCCATAAAGTAAACCGGAATTCCTTTTCGGGCGAGGGCTCTGCAAACATACAAGCCCGTATCAAACCAACCGAGTACCAGGGTAATCATGCTAAATGAGTTACTTTAATAGGGATTCCAGGGGTAAAAGCACCTTTCGGGCCATATGTAACCGCATTCCCAGAAACTGGTACAGATGGAACACCGTGTATATATGCCTAAAACCGAGTTTCAGATGGGTTTTAACGGACACCATGTTGTGCGGCATAACCCACAACCATATGGTAGTATATCCGCGAGCCATAAGCCATTGACAAGCTGATTCAAACAAGGCCGGATAGCAACCTTTCCCCCGGAACTGTTCCCGGGTATATACATCGTAGATGGCCACCTCACCTGGTAGCAGTTTTCTTTTAACCCGCACCGGTGCCAGATGGGCTATTTTCTCCGAAATAAACAAATACCCAACCACCTCGTTGTCAACCTTCTGAACCAGACAATAATCGCCCATAGCAAAACGCCGGTTGACTTCCTGAAGGTAGCGCGAGTGCCCGCTGGATTTTTGAATCCGCTCATCAATCAGGTTTTTAATAGATTCCAAATCCCTTACTACCGTATCGGGAGCCAGGACTACAGTCGAAGCGGGTGGCCCGAACAGCTGCAGTTTAGTCAGGTATACTGCGGTATGGTGAAACGTAAGGTGTCCCATAAGCTTGATTAGTAGTCTTTTTACCATAAACGTATTCGATACGAGGTGGTGGTTATCACTTTGATCCGTGATGCGGAAGCCGAATGACCGAAAGCGACAGGCCGCAAAGCACTTCTTCTGCGAAGTGGAAGAGTTCCCCTGCTATTGAATCTGCTTGTTCAGCCATTCAAAATAGTTGCCTGTGGTGGTAATCCAAATTTCGTTCCTGTGCCGGTCGAGGTGTTGGAATAAATGGGTAAAGGTATCGTTCAGGAAATCCGAAGGAATAGACGGATGGAACCAAAAACAGCATACCGAGCGGTTTTTAATAGCCCGATCGACCACCTTTTTATAGCGGTAATTATGATACTGAATACTCCAGTGACTACGGAAGTTCATCTGCAGGGTACTTTTTAACTCCCAAATGGATCCGGGATGCAACAAAGGGTATCCCAGTGTATTTCCATAATCAGTCCGAAACGAAGTGATACCTAAATCGGCCAAAACGGCAATATTCCCAATAGTATGAGCCGGATGCACAAAACTGCGAAGCTGCACCCCAAAAGCGGTTGCAGCTTGTTGGCAGGCTTGTATCTCGGCACGAAGCACCCCGGAAGGGCAATGGGCATCGCTGCAGTCGATATGCGAGAAAGTATGGCAGGCCATCTCGTGCCCTGCCTGAGAGTCTAAAATCTGCCGTATCAAATCCGGAGCATACCACTCCGGAGCCTGTTGGTAATGGCTGCACGGATCGTTTGCAAACCAGTCCTTTTCCTTATAGTGCCAGTATTGGTTCTCAAAGAAAGGCAAGCGGGGCAGTTCGGCATGTGCTACATCGTTCGACCGGTTGCATTGTTCCAGGAACAAGTGCCCTACCGTAGCCCAGGTGATGGGAATGGCATACCGGTCGCAGAGTTGCAAGATATGTGGTATATTGGCGCGTTCCGTTCGGGCATGCTGCAATGCCTTTTGAAGCGGTTGTTCACTGCTCTTTGAGAATTGCCAGGCCCAGGCCAGTTCAAAATCGGCCTGAAGTAAAAATACGGCCTTATAGGGCTCCGGAACGTATTGGAACCGGCCATCGGGAAGTTCCAATCTCGGATTGCGATGGAGCTCAAAATTAATTTTACTAAGCTGCGACTTAAGGTATTGCATGAGTGCTATTTGCTAAGTAGCCATCCGGCAGGAAGAACGGTTAGCGAGAGAAATTTTATGCCCACCGGACGCATATCCTTGAGCGCCTGCCAGCCAGAAATGCCAGCCAAAAAAGAAAACTTCCAGTACGAAACCATGATCTTTAAAACCAGTATGGGTTGAAACCCCAGGTGGGGCAGATAGTGGTTTAAAAAGTCGAGTTGCACCTGCCTTTTCCCCAGTGCGAATTTGCCCTTGGATTTGGTAGTATGCATCAAACTGGTACTCGAATGATCGACATAGTATATGCGAAGATTCTCGTTGATGTACAAAGCCGGATACTTATGATACATCCTATACCAGATCAACGATTCCGGGCTGAACTTTTCGTCCACGGGGAAAGGAAACTCTCGCATGATATCCGTTCGGATAAAGCCCCACTTTTCGCCCTTGATTTTTTTTCGGAAAGCGATTTCAAACAAATCGGACACCCAGGGCGATTGCGGAAAAGGATCGCCCAGAAAATTATGGTGCTGATCGACACAGTTGCATTTAACCCCCTGCAGGCGTTGTCTTTGATCGTGGGACAAACCATACCAGGCCAGGGCAAATTTCTCCAACGCATCCGGGGTAATTTCATCATCGGCATGGGCAATAAGAAAAAGCTCCCCCCGGGCTTGCTCCACAGCAAGATTCATGGAAGCATTAAACCCAATGTTCTCCGCCAGAGGCAGGTAGCGAATGGTAAGGATGCTGTTGCTTTGGCAGATCTCCTCAATTTTTTGGTGCGACTGGTCTTTGGAGCCATCGTTAATGATGAGCCATTCAAACTGGGTATAGCTTTGTTTTGCCAAACAGGCATACAAACGCTGTATGGTGCTTTCGCTATTAAAAACCGGGGTGTAAACGGTAAAAATGATATTTTCTGAAGTCATCCCTATGCGCTCGTTAAGACGGCAATTGTTTCAATCCAGCTTTCCACCAGTTGCAGTTCGATACGGTCAAACAGCCCGTTGTCGGTAAGTACTTTATAGCAATGAAATAAATCCGCTCCCGGTTCGCCACTTAGTTCCAGTTCGGCAAGCAGCCTGATAATCCGGTTATTGTTTAGGTAGCCGGGCACCTCATCCTCAAAATCTTTAATGAGGCTGTGTTCGTTTCTGGCCTGAACCACCGTAGCATTGTGAAACACAATGCCGCCCTGGTTCTGCCACAAGCACCGCTGGGCAATGAAAGATCGCCAGATATCGGTCATCCGGAAAGAACAGGTTGCCGGCAGGTACAAATACATAAAGGCTTCCTTCCGAAACAGGGTGTTTTGCGAGTTAAAAGGACACCAGGTGCCGGTATGGAGCAAAACCGCTTCGCGCTGGTCGAAGGTAAAAGGCAGCTGGCGCGTAAGCCTGAAAACCGCATCCACATCGGGATTATCGTTGGCCAAACCCTGAAATATCAGAGGCTGTAAAGCTGCCTCTTCCACCCGGGGTTGAAAAAGGTCTTGTATGTTTTCCAACGGAAGCCCGCGGGGCCAAATGTCCTGATCGGTAAACCACCGGTATACATTCAACCAGCCCGGAGATGTTGTTGCACTCAGTCCCAGTTTAGGTTGGGGTGGCTCCCCCCAAAATGCTTCCAGGGGCATGTTGTCATCATCGGTTTCCTGAATGGCGGTGGCTCCCTGCTCAATGGCACGCAGGTATGCAATGTTCTTCCTGCAATAATGCCTCTCCGGAAGTATGGAGGCAAAACGGGGAAAAAGGCTTCGCTGCTGCTCAATGCTTAAGAATTCACAACCCGGTATGTGAAAATCGGCCGGCGATTTGGTATCGCCCGCCAGAATGAAGGTATAACCCCTTTTAAGCGACTCTTCAGCCAAAACCCGCAACACCGGATTGGGCTTGCTGATACTGGTAACTACTATTGCTCTCATATTCGCTGCGAATATAGGTCTTCCAATTGACAAATTACTTTTTCCCGGCTGTAGCGGTTCCTAATAGTGGCCCGGGCTTGAAGCTGCACCCTGCCAAACAACTCGTTATCATGGCGCAGGCGGGTTACAATGGAGCATAGTTCGTCGGCTCTACCGGCGTGGAACAAGAAGCCATTAACCCCATCGTCGATTACCTCCCTGCTTCCTCCCAGGTCGGTGGCCACAGGAACCAACCCATGTGCCATATATTCCAACAGCGAATTGGATAAACCCTCCTGGAATTCCGGAGTGGAACAAAGCACCCCAATCTGGCAGCGGCAGAGATACTCCGAAATCCGGCTGGTAAAACCGGTAAAAACTATGCGATCGTGCAGATCAGGATGGTTCCGGCTTACAAAGTCCTTCCACCTGTTCAAATTACTGCCTCCCCCAAGCAAGTAAGCTCTGTGTATACTATCTTGTTGAAGCAAAAGAACCGCTGCCTGGATAAAAGTTTCGTGATCCTTATACTGCGAAAAATTCGCCACCATGATCATGTTCATTTCTCCGCTTTCGGCATCGCACTCTATGGTTGGCATGGAAACCAGGTTGGGCACAATGTCCCCGTTCACTTTATAGTACCTGAGCCCGGCTGCGGTATTGGCAAGTACCCGGTCGGCCCGTTTCATAAAAAACCGCCGGAAATGGAATACCAACCCCTTGTCTACGCCTGCATCGCGAATGGATCCATCGATAAAGGTCACCCGGTGAAAACGTGCCCAGGGGTAAACGTAAAACGAAGCCAGCGAATCCCAGGTATGCACCAAATCGGGATTGAACTCTTTAAACACCCGCCCCATGCATACCAGCGGATGGATCTTATTTTTCTTACTTACAAAGCGGTAGAAATCCACCGAGTCCTTCACTTGTTCGGAATACACCTGGTTTTCGCCAAACGTAAGTACTCCCAGTACAAAGCGGGAACGATCCATGTTCAGAACTACCTGGGTTAGCTGACGTTCCATACCGCCTCCCCCAAGTCCCGAAATCACATATAAAATCCGTTCTGCCGGTTTATTTGCCATGCTGCTGCAACCACTCATTAAAGAACAACAACGACCATAGTTTACCTCCAAAGTCGCGCTTTCCGCTCAAATGAATGGCGAGAATCTCTTGTACATACTTGCGGTTAAAATAGTGGTACAGGGGAGCCTGAGGCATCAATAAAACCTCCTTACAGTAAGCGGCCAGTTCGTTTTTGAACCATGCCGACAAGGGCGCTACAAATCCGGTTTTTTTATGGTTGAAAATAGAGGGCGGAAGGTACTTTGCCATGGCCTGTTTCAGAATAATTTTCCGTTGATGGCCTTCCAGTTTATAGTGTACGGGAATGCTGAAACTCAACTCTGCAAAAACATGATCGAGCAGGGGAACCCGCACTTCAAGGGAGTGCGCCATACTGGCCCGATCCACTTTGGTAAGTATATCCTCGGGCAGGTAGCTGAGCATATCGGTCAGTTGCAATCCGGCCAGATATTCCGGACCCAGATGGCTGTTTAGCAACGCCACCCGGTCGGTTTCGGCTCTATAGCTTCCCAATTCTTCCCGTATCAGGGGGGTATAAAGTTTTTGTCGCTCGTAATTGTGCCACATGGCCGAAAAGGCCGGAGCCTCATTCGCCTGCTTGGAGAGGAGCAAAAGCATCTTTTTGCCCCGTACCCCGTCGGGGATACACTGAAGCCCCCCTGCGAAAAGAGTTTGCCGAACGAACCGGGGCAGTTGGTTTCGGGTTTTCATGTTAAGAAACCGCTCGTACAAATCGTAGCCCGCAAAAAGTTCATCGCCTCCATCGCCGGAAAGAGCCACTGTAACCGTTTCGCGCGCAAATTGCGAAACATACCAGGTAGGTATGGCTGAATAATCGGCAAAGGGCTCATCGTAGGCCTGTACCAGTTTGGGGAGTATTTCGACGGAATTGGCCTGAATGATCCGTGCACTATGATGGGTTTTCAGCTGCGCAGCCAACTCCTGCGCATAGGGCATTTCGTTAAAGGTATTTTCCTGAAACCCGATGGTAAAAGTGTTGACCGGACGCGACGATTGTTCCTGCATCAGGCTCACCACCGAGCTGGAATCGATTCCCCCGCTTAAAAAGGCACCAATGGGCACATCGCTGATCATGTGAAGATTCACGGTGTTTTTTAACTCCGCTTCAATCATCTCCTGCCATTCGGCTGCCGTTTTGGTGTTATCGGGGCGGTAGGCGGGCTTCCAATAGTTGCGGTACGAAACAGGAACTGACTGACGGGTGCTGATAGTCATGGTGTGGCCTGGTAACAGTTTTCGAACCGACTTGTAAATACTTCGTTCCCGGTCAATGTATCCGTAGGTGAAATAATTGTCGAAGGCTTCCAGATCCATAGTACGTGGAAGCTGTGGGTCGGTGAGCAGCGTTTTCATTTCGGAACCCCAAAGCACCCGGTCGGGCAAAATGGCATAGTACAAGGGTTTAATCCCAAAGCGGTCGCGCGCAAAAAAGAGTTTTTCCCGGGCTTTATCGTAAATAACAAAAGCAAACATGCCCCGAAGATGATCCACACAACTTTCGCCATACACTTCATACAAACCCAGAATAACCTCCGTGTCGCTCTGGGAGTGGAAGGTATAGCCCATGCCCAACAGTTTGCTCCGCTGCTCCCTGAAATTGTATATCTCGCCGTTAAAGGTAATCCACAAACTGCCTTTTGCATTGGACATGGGTTGGTGCCCGGTTGGCAAATCAATGATACTCAGCCGTCGAAAGCCAAGACCCACCTGTTTATCGAGCATATATCCACAGTCATCGGGACCCCGGTGTACAATGGCATCGGCCATGAGTTTCAGCTCGGGTTCGTTTACCGGGCCGGTATAAGAAAGCTTTCCGCAGATACCGCACATACTACTTGTTATTTAGGTTTGCCAGAAACCGGATCAGGGCTTTCATTTGTATTTTGTAATCAAATTGTTGTTCGGCCACCAACCTGCCTGCGTTGCCTACGTTTTCCAGTAATTCGGTGTTGGACAGCAGACGTGCCAAATCGTGCGCCATGGCGGTCTCGTCCCAGGTTTCGCTGAGGAAGGCATTAACGCCATTGGACAGATACTCGGGAATTTCGCCGGTTGCCGTTGTATAAACGGGCCGCCCGGCCGCCAGATACTCGCCCAGCTTGGTGGGAAAACAGGAGGCCGATTGTTCGTTAAAGGGTTTCAGCAGGATCAACACCCGGGCTCCCTTGAGGTAACTGATCATATCCGTACGGGGAATAAAGCCGGTGCAAAGCACCCTGCCGCCCAGTTTTTGAGTTTCTATCAGCTCCTGAATACACTTTGCATCATGCGTGTTGGTGGTGCTGCCCATCAGCAGCAGACGGATCTGCTTGTTGAGTTGCGCCAATTTGCCGAATACGCGGATCAGGGTAAATACCCCGTCCTTCGATTCGTTCATGGCGCCACAGTACGCCAGATAGGGATAGCCGTCCTCAAAGGGAAGCACCGGGTCAAAATCATCAAGGTTGGCGAGTATGGGTACCCGGTGTATCCTGGAAGCGCTAAAAAATGTCTGATAGTAGTTTTCGAGGTACCTGGAAATAGGCAAAGCAATGTCGGCCGAGCGTGCAAGAAGTTGGTTATACCCTTTCAGATACGAGTGGGTAAAACGTTTTTCCGGTGCATGGATATAATGCAATTCACTAATATCCAACATGGTTTTAAAGGGAAAAAAAAGAGCGAAACAACGCCAAAATAAAAACAGAAGGGGAGCATCCATGTAGTAGAGCAACACCACTTCCGGGGTATGCTGTTTTT
Source organism: Bacteroidota bacterium (assembly GCA_003252385.1). Classification (GTDB taxonomy): domain Bacteria; phylum Bacteroidota; class Bacteroidia; order Bacteroidales; family UBA10428; genus UBA10428. The sequence goes on from QKEH01000083.1 coordinate 17,821, forward strand.
GTGCCACGTAGGCCAGTGCCCTAATGAAACCATAAACCTGCAACGCATTTCGCTTCAGTTTAACAAACTGTTTGCGGATGGAGCCGGTGCGATGCACCTTCTCACTTAGCACACTGGTGCCGCAGGTGTAAACAAAACGAACTCCCTGGCAGGTTCCCTGAACTTCGCGGTTGCGCACTGCCCCATATTCCGAAGGCCCGGTTATCAGAACCGTAGCCTCAAACCCCAGTTCTTTGAAACCCAGAGCGTAGCTGAGCACCCGGTTGGTGGCCGCAGCTCCTACCGGAAAGGGCTGGTAGGTGAGAATACTAACTTTACTCAATGTGTTTTAATACCTTACATGGGTTTCCGGCCGCAATAACATTCGATGGAATATTTCCGGTAACAACGCTGCCCGCACCAATTACCGAGTTGGCACCTATGGTAACCCCTTTCAGAATAATGCAATTCATACCCACCCAAACCCGATCTTCAATCCGAACCGGCTCGGGAGCCGATTGAAAACGATCCGGATGCCAGTCGTTATCGGTAATAGTGGTATTGGCGCCAATAAGCACATAGTTGCCCAGGGTAATTCCGGCCATAGCCGACATAGCCACCCCGGTGAGCCCGGTATGGCTGCCTATTTGAATGCACGCTCCGCGCCCCAGGGCGCTGATAACGGTTGGCCGGTTGTTGCCAATCAAATTCGAGCTCCGGTCGGATCGAAACACACAATGGCTGCCAATATGGATGGATGCACCCGGTACCCGGTGAAAGCGAGCCACCCCGTAGAAACTGCATGCCTTTCCGGTAGTAATACCTTTCATCCACAGTTGGGGAAATACCCTGATCGCGGAGCAGGTTTGCAACACCCGCAACTGCACCATTCGGGCAAACTTAAAAAAGTATGCCCGCGGATCCTCAACCATACGCTGCCATACCGGCGTTTGTGTCCGACTCATAAATATACCCGATAAAATTTTTGACCGCTTCCGTACAAAGGTATCAGAATAAAAATCAGCAGATACCAGTAGTAATCAAATCCGGTTACACTCGAATTCACAAACAAAAGCACCAGCATAAACCAAATGGCCATAAGAAAGGGGTTTTGGGTAACCCGTAACGAATGGCGTGCAATTTTGTACAACTCGTAAATGATGGCCAGGAAAAAAAGCAAACCGACCACACCGCCGCGGAAAAGCCAGTCGAGCAACGCGTTATGAACGGTGGAGCGGTCGTACTGGTAGAAGTAGAGTGAGCTCCAGTCGCCGTATCCAAAAATGATCTTTTGATTAAAAAAGTGCGAAGCAAAGATTTGTGCCGAAACAATGCGCCCCTCGTAACTTTTCTCGCTAAACCGGTGAACAAACACATCGGAAACATTGGGCAGGAGAGTGGTCACATTGGAAAGAACCAGAATGACCAGGGAGAGGATGACCACAAAGAAAAGTATGTTTCGCCGGGCCTTTTTGCGCCGGATGTAGAAGAAATAGCCCACAAAAGGCATGATCCATGCCGAACGGGTAAAGGTAACGGCAACCGAAAACAGCATAAGAATATGCAGCACAATTTGCAGGATATGGCTTTTGGGGTAATTCAAATACAGGATCACCACGGACAGAAACCCCATGGCATACCAGCCCTCTGACCCCAGTGCTGTAAAAAACGAATCGTTCCGGAAGAACTCATCTTTAACGGCGACTTTGGCCATTTCGTTTTCGATGGTATCGTAAACATAAAAATCGGAGTTTATAAAAAACTGAATAAAACTCCCAATAAACGAGAGTATAGCCAGAGTATATATAACCCATCGAAACAGTTTCTCATCCCGCTCATTGAATTGCATGTTGTTCAGGCTGATCAGGAAGATCATGAGGAATATCAGTTGCGCCACTTCCACCTTATACACGTTGCCGTTAAACAAGCTGCGGACAATCAGATAGAACAGGGCTAAAAGGATGAGTAGGGTTAAGCGCGAAATTCTAAAATTCCTTGAGCTGATGGCGCTAAGCAGAAAGGGCAGTAAGGGCACAATAAAAAGCCGGCGGCTGTCCAGGGTTAATGCGCCCAATTCCACCGACGAAATAAACGGCGAGGCCAATGGAAACACAATGAGTATTCCAAAAAACAGGTAGAATTTCGAAAGATTCTGTATCAACCTAAGCTTGCAATATGGATTGATAAATGTTTTTAAGCGTGGCCGTAATGGCACTTATGCTGTGTCGGTTTCTAGCCGTTTGCTGCCCGCGTTTCGCCAGTTCGCAGGCTTCGGGGTAATTTCCGGCTATCTCCAGAATGGCACCGGCCATGGCATAGGGGTCCCCATCCTGAACCAGGTAACCATCCGAGGTATCCTTAATCGTGGTCATCAGTCCGCCGGCAGCTGTCGAGAGTACCGGAATACCCATGAGCATGGCTTCTCCTACGGCATTGCATCCGTTTTCGATATGGGTGGGGTGTACCAGCAGATCGGTCTTTTGCAATTCGTCGATCAGGCGTTCTTCGGTGCTATAGCCTAAGAGCCTAACCTGGTAATCGGCACACCGAACCCTGAGCTTTCGTTCCACCATGCGCACATAGTCATCGCCGGGGGCAATGCCGTTGATGCGCCAGGTGAAGGAAAATCCTTTATGTTTCAGAAGAATGGCCGTACCTAAAACCGTTTCCAGACCTTTATACAGCGCTCCCAGAATAACGGTGCTGATCACGAAGTTTTCAGCCGGGTACTTCGGCTGCCAGAGAGCCGTATAAAAACCGGGACGCATCACCTCATCGCAATGGTAGTAGGCCGCCTCATTCGATAAGGCTTTTACCACCCTTCGATCCCAGATGGTTCTTCCAATAAAATGTTGGTTGGTCTGAAAAATGACAGCTTCGCGTTTCACGTTCCGCTTCATGTGTGCTTTGTACACCAGAAAATTATTCCCTTTAAGCACATTTTTTAAGGTCAGCGAACGGAATACGTCGTACCAACCCACTCCCGAGTACCATTTGTGATGGTATACATGTAGGTTTCCCTGAATGTGGATCACCACGGGTATGTTCGTATACCGGCCAATGAGACCAAAGGGGCCTTCGGTGCCCCATACCTGAATCACATCGGGTTTAAACTCGTCGATAATTTGTAGAAAGTGGTCAATATCCTTTTGGCTGAAGGGGTTTACATAGAAACGGTCCTTGTACTTGGTAAGCTTATTGCGCCAGTTGGGAATGGTATAGTAACGGGTATCCGAACTTTCGATACATTCTATTTTTTTGCTTTTATAAAAAAAAGCCACTCCCAGGGTCAGTTCCCCGCTTTGAGCCAATGCCTGCTCCAGGGAGCTGATCCAGGCGCCGCCCGGGCTGCTTACACCCAAAAGCTGTGCGGCCGAGGCAGTGGTGTTCGAAAACCAGAGAACCCTCATGATGGATTGAAGTTGGTGAGTAAATGTTGCTTTTCCGAGGGCAACAGTAAATAATTACTGGCCAGTTTGGCATCAATGGCAGCCACCGGAGCACAGTTTTCAGCAATTGGATAGTACCTGTAGTTATGTGGGTCGAAAAACTGTCCCAGCTTTCTGGCCATATCGTCGTTAAGCACTTCTATAAAAATTACCGGCCGCATGGTAAAAATACGCCGGGCAAAGCCTTCGAGCACTTCCATTTCGTGAAGTTCCACATCAATTTTAACCAAATCAATGGCCTCCAGTCGGTGTCGTTCGATGTACACATCGAGAGGCAGCGTAGCCACCTGAGTTACATTTTTATTGCCCTGGTAGCGGGTTTGCGAAAAAATTTCCGGATTCAACGAAGCGCAGGTGTGGTGCAGGTGTTTCGGTTCGTAAAACGGAAACTGTCCTTCGGTATTACTCAGGGCACAGGGTTCACAGGTTACCGGCAGGCTGTTCAGGGCTACATTGGCCTGCAACTTTTTGTAGATGGTTGCCGAGGGTTCGAAAGCCACCACCCGTGCGGAAGGATGGTTCTTCGCAGCCAGTACGGAATAGATACCGGTATTGGCTCCGATATCGACAATGACGTGGCTGAAGCGGGTAAAATGAATCCAAAGATCGATTTCCTCCTTTTCCCATTCCGTTAATCCGCGCCAGAACACCATACGTTCAATAATGGCGTTTTTGTAATTGATCAGTTGAAAGGAAAAGGATGTAGTCTTAACCTCAAAAGTACCTCTGAACCAAAAATTCTTCACCAGGGCATGTTGAGCCAGATGCGTATGGCGCAACAGGTTGCAAACTGCCCTTTTACAAGGCACCAGCGCATAAACCAGAATTATGGCTTTTTTCAATAACTGTTTCATTTGTGTGTTGTCATTTTATTTATCCGATGGTTCATCCATCGGATGAATCAGGCGTGGTTGTTTAAAACCCGACTTCCCGGATGGTTTGATGGGTTCAACCGGGATCTAATTTCCATTATTTATTCCAAATACCTTGTGCCTTGTTCTGTATAATTAACCGGTACTGGTAGGTTGACCAGGTGGCATTAAATAAATTGAACCCAATGGCTGCAAACAAAATTCCCTTAACCCCAAATAATTTGCCCAGGAATACCGATACCGGAATGTTGACCAGTGCTGTGCCAATGGAAATGAGATACTGCATTTTTATTTTCCCGATTCCGTTCAGGAAGTACGCATAAATGGTAATCCAGGTCAGGCTGATGGTATGCAGGGCAAACAACCAGGAATAGATAGGAGGCACTTCAATCTTGCCGACCCACACCGCATACACACGGCCTGCAACCAGGGTTAGCACTAAAATGAAAGCGGCGTTGAGAATCCACAGACGCTGAAGCTTTCGAATGGTATGCTGTATCCAGGAATGATCGTTTTTATGATACGCATCGGTAAATGCCGTCCAGAAAGGGGTCATGAGTATGGAAAAAAACATGGCAGCCATATTGTACAAACGGTAGGCAATGTTGTAGGGCGTAACCTCCTGGGGTCCGAACAGTTGGGCTATAATAATGGTGGACGTTTGAAACAAAACAATGGCAGAGATCTGAATGATAAAAAATTTCACCCCCATACCCCCCAGCTGGCCGGCATGTTTAAAATCGACATACCGTATACCCGGGGCCAGATGTTTGTGTTTAATGAAGAAAAACAGGGAAGCAATGATAAATATAACAATGAGGGGAAAACTAAACATTACAGCCAGATACAACAAGGAGGTATTGGCGTAACGGCTTAAGGCATAGATACCACCCAGCGAAACCACCCTGCCAATCAGATTCAGCAAATCGGAGCGGTACGGAAGCTGCATGGCGGTGTAAATGGTTCCAATGAGCTGGGTAACAAAGCGTGCTGCAAAGAAAACAAATACCACCCAGGCAATTAACTCCAGGGGTTGGGCATAATCGGCCTCTACATTCAAAATCAGGTTCCAGTTCAGGAAGGGATTCACCACCCGAAAGATGACCAGCATGGCCACCCCAATCAGGATAAGTATGGCATACGTGGTACTAATGTAAATGCGCGCGGTGGGTATATCTTTGTGCGCCAGCGCCTCTGCCAGTTTGTTTCGCAACCCATGCCCCAGCCCAATGTCAAAAAAGGCAAACCAGCTGATAATAGAGCTCAGGGTAATCCATATTCCATAATCGTACTCGTTCAGATAGCCCAGCGTAATGGGTACCAGAAGAAATCCTATGGCAATATTCAACCCCTTTATAATGAAGGTATACAGAATATTAACTTTGATCAGGAAAGATCTTTTACCGCCCCGGCGCAGGTAGTCCTTAAATCGGTTGAACAGAAAATTCACTTAAGTTGCCTATAGAAATAAAAAGGGTGGAATGCGGTAAATACAAATCATTCCACCGTATAAAAAAATTACAGTTTTTGAAAGGCTAATCCTGCCTGGTTGCGAACATAACCGGGTACTGAATAGCAAGCGTGTACAGGTTTCCCGTTTAGAGTCGCAGTTTTTCCTTTAACCACTTCAGCAGGTTCATTTGTTCCTCATCTTCTTCGTAGTAGGCTGCCCGGTAACCGTAGGAATAATTGTACCCGTATCCATAACCGTAGCGGTAGGAATAGCCGTAATAGCCTTGCAGCTGAATGTCGTTCACCACCACTCCCAGATTATGGATAAGGTGTTTTTGATGAATGTTGTTGGCCAATTCGATTACCTGCTTGTCGGAATAATTATGCCGAACCACAAATACCAGGGCATCTAGCAGCTCTTTAAGTATCAGGGTGTCGCTCACAATTGCCACCGGGGGGGTATCCACCAGAATCATGTCAAAATCCTTCCGGGCCAGGCGAATAAAATCACCCATACGTTCGGAACCAATCAATTCAGCCGGATTCGGGGGTACCGGACCCGAGGTAGCCACATACAAATTTTCAATATTGGTAGCCGAAATAACCGATTCGTAGGGAGTTTTCCCGATCAGGAAGGTACTGACCCCGGTCTGGTTCTGTAGGTTGAAAATGCGATGGATTTTAGGTCGCCGCAAGTCGAGACTGATCAGCAGGGTCTTCTTCCCTCCCATGGCAATGATACTGGCCAGGTTGATGGAACAAAAGGTTTTTCCTTCGCCACTGATAGCCGAAGTCACGGCAATAACTCCCTGTTGTTTGTCTTTAACTATGTATTGCAAATTGGTACGCAATGCCCGGAACGATTCGGCCAGCGACGATTTGGGATTCTCAGCCACCGGTATGTCGGTGTGTCCCTCGTTGTGTCCAATATTGCCCAGGATCGGAACTTTGAGATATTGTTCCAGATGCTTCCGGTCGGTTATTTTGGTATTCAGAAAGTCTATGAGCAATAATAACACCAGCGGGATACCCGCACCGGCAGCCAGTCCCATAATATAGTTCATGGATGTATTCGGCTTCACCAATGCCACATTCTCCGGGAGGGCTATATCCAGCACCTTATGGGTCGAAATATTGGAAGCTCTGGTAATTCCGGCTTCGGCACGCTTTTCCAATAAAAAAGTGTATATCTGATCGTTAATGGTAAATTCCCGCTCAATATTGATCAACTGTCTTTCTGTTCCGGGAAGTTTTTGCATTTCTCTTTCGATACGTCCAATGCGGCGGTTGAGCTCTTCCTGGTTGATTTGATTGGTTTTCAGTAAACTGTTCAAATTCTCCTCGAGGGTATTATGAGTAGCAGATATTTCACTGTTTACCCGTTCGAATTGGGGTGAATTTTCCCGTATGGTCAGGTTCAGGTTTCGCCGCTCCAGGTTCAGCTCGTTGAGGCGTGCTACAGTGCCGTTCAACAACTGATCGGCAATACCAATTACCGAGGGAGCCACTACATCGCTGTAATCAGTCTTGGTTTTTATATAGTCCAACAGGTACTGATAGTAGCGCGCGTTAATATCCAAAACGGCGCTTTCACTTTGTAAATCTTGCATCTTCTGAAACAGAAAGCTCCCTTCCTTGCTAATATCAATTACCCGGTTGTCGGAACGGAACTGTTGCAACCGTAAACCGGTGGCTTCCAGCGAATCCACAATGCCCCGCAACTGTTCATCGATAAAATGAATAGTATTGATTGAGGCTTGGTTCTTTTCATCCAGATTGGATCGGATGTACACTTCGGCAAGCTTGTTCAGGTAGTCGCAAATCTGCATGGGTACAAAACCATTCATACTCAAAATCAGAATGGTACCTTTATCGGCATTTAACTCCACACTCAACGATTTGCTGTACTGGTTGGCCAGCGCATTCATGTTGTTGAAGGAAAAGGCATATTTTACCGGAGTGCCAGCACCGGGCAAAAGGACAGGTTTGCGGCGCTTCCGAATGGTGAATGCCGAATTGTTCGACTCAAATTTTTCGCCGTATAGCATCCTCCGCTCGCTACCATCCTCCAAACCTAGAAGAAACTCATCCTCCGAAATCAGCGTGATGTTGTAGGTACCCGAAGGCAGATTTTCCTGGCTGGTATCGGGTATCACCCTAATCGGAGCCTCGTTGTACATTTGCCGTTCGGCTATATTTCTTCGTCCCACGGCCGTATAAGTAATCCCAAAGTCCAGTTCTTCGAGTGCCTTGCGCGCCAGGCTGTACGATTGTAAGATGCTTATTTCGTTTTCCACCACAGCTTTTCGTTTCTGGTTCCGTAAACGCGACAACTCATCCAGCACGCCTTCGATGGTTCCCGTACCCGATTGCTCCTCGCCTACAATAACCGAACAACTGGCACTGTATACCTCCTGCGAATAGCGATTTACCAGGTAGGCAATGGTAAGTCCCACAAAAATGCATATACCAAACCACCACCAGTGACTCAGGATCAGATAGATATACTTCTTAATATCGATACCTTCTTCCTGGGGGAGATTGGGGTTGATTTGCTGTTGGGAATTCATGGTTAACTGGTGTAATGGTTAAACGGTCATTGGAGCAAAGCAGTGTGGTCGTACTACCGCTCCCTTAAAATTACTGTTCGTTGCTTTTTCTGCTCGCTTATCCCTCCGGCTATCAGGCTGGAAGGATGAGCCAAATGGGGTTGAAATATACTACTTTCGATTTTCGTTGAACTGTGCCGTAAAGCACCGTCTGATAGCAGAGCCTACCGGATATAATTCAAGACCAGAATCAGGGTACTCACTGCCGAGAGGAAGGTTCCAATCATGGGCAGGTTAACGCGCAGATTGTAACTTTTAACAGGTTCTACATACACTATATCGTTGGGCAGCAGGAAGAAACCTTCGGAGTTTAGTATGTTGGTGTTGGTCAGGTCGTGCCTGAAGGTTTTGGTACCCAGGGTGCCTGGCCGAATAACCATCACCTTTCGGCGATTACCAAAATCGGTAATATCGCCGGCATGGCTGATCGCTTCCAGTACGGTAAGTTGGTTGTTGTAATTTTGGTACACTCCGGGGTTATTTACTTCGCCCATCACCGAAAATTTGAAGGAAATCAGTTTCACGGTAACTGTAGCGTCCCTCAGATACAGAGCTGCCTGCCGGGCAATGGCTGCCCGCGCCTCCTCCATGGTTTTATTCAGCACCTGCACACTTCCAATTACCGGAATATCCACATAACCCGAATCGCTCACATTGTATCCGAAGATAAAAAGGCTGGCATCGTTGGTAAACTGGTTCGCATTGGCGCTACTGCTGGCATTGATTACCTGGGTAACCTCCTGGTTGATCGACAGAATTTGTATGTACAGCACATCGCGTTGCTGGATGTGGTAGGCAGGCGGAGTAGCTACAAAAACCTCCGGATCCGACTGGCCGGGTTGAAGGTATACCAGGTTTTTATAGCGGGAGCAGGAAACGAGCAATGCCAGCGAAAGCAAAAGCGCGATAATGGGGTATTTAGTTGGTCTCATGTGTTTTTAAGTGAACTGATGAAGGAATTAAACGAACGCAGCAGGCGAAAGGGTTCCCCGAGGAATCAGGAGCGAATCAGTTGGAAACCTATCGGAATTGAGGTTCCCTCCTCCAAAACAAGTATTCCGGGAGGGCTGACCGTGTCACCTTCCCTGTTTCCCACAGCTTCGCCCCGTCACTCCCATTCATGAATTAGGGTAACCAGGCTGTGTGAAACAAGAAAAATGCCCTGCACGCCTGTATGAGTAAGGCTGTACAAGGCATGGCAACCCAAAGGTAATACTTTTACCGAATCGTTGAAATTTTGACCTGCGGAAATGATTAACAGCAACAAGCCCTGTACAGGATCGGAATCGGTGAAGATGGCCTTCAAACAGGAATTCCTACCGCCGGTTTGCCTGATGCTATTCGTAAAAACCGACACAAATCGTTCTGCCTTATTGCCTTCCTCCGTCTCCGGCAATTAGCTAATGGCACCAAGTATCCATTCATACTAAAAAAGGCAACCCCGCATTGAAGTTGCCTATAGTATAGAATGCCAAAATAGTCTTAGAACAAACCTTCCACCGACAGGTAACGCTCACCGGTATCATAGTTGAAGCCGAGCACGGTGGCACCCTCTTTAATTTCGGGTAGTTTTTTCGCAATCGCTGCCAGTGTAGCACCGGACGAAATCCCCACAAAGAGCCCTTCTTCCTGAGCCGCTTTTCTGGCGTACTCAAATGCCTCGTCCTTACTCACCTGAATGGATCCGTCCAGCAGGTTGGTGTGTAGGTTGGCAGGGATAAAACCGGCACCAATTCCCTGTATGGGGTGGGGCCCGGGTTTACCTCCCGAGATAACCGGTGAGGCTTCCGGTTCTACGGCAAACACTTTCAGGTTGGGAAATTTCTCTTTCAGCACGCTGGCAACCCCGGTAATATGACCACCGGTGCCCACCCCTGTAATCAGATAGTCTAGCCCTTCGGGAAAGTCAGCAATAATTTCCTTTGCAGTAGTAGCTTTGTGTATGGCAACGTTGGCCGGGTTGTCGAACTGCGAGGGTATCCAGGAATTGGGGGTTTCCTTCTGCAATTCTTCAGCCTTTTCAATGGCGCCCTTCATGCCTTTTTCGCGCGGGGTAAGCACAAATTCGGCGCCATAGGCGGCCATAATCTTGCGGCGTTCTATGCTCATCGATTCCGGCATCACCAGAATGAGTTTGTATTTTTTCACTGCGGCCACCATGGCCAGCCCCACACCGGTATTCCCCGAGGTGGGTTCAATAATTACCGAACCTGCTTTGAGCTTGCCCGTTTTTTCAGCCTCCTCGACCATAGCTAGTGCAATACGATCCTTTATACTGCCTCCGGGGTTAAAACGCTCCAGTTTTATCCAAACATTTTTTTTGGTATCAAACAGGTTATTGATTTTCACATGGGGAGTTCCACCAATGCCATCGAGAATTGTGTTTAATTTCATGATATTTTCGTGTTTTACAATTTGAAAATTTGGTTAATTGAGTTGGTTGGTTTAGTAACACGCACTATTTGCCAAAGTTCAAAGGACAGGCAACGGCCTCTGTAACAAATGGACTCTAAATAACAAAATTTATGGGTTCTGTCTTCATTTTGCTATCCCGCACCACGGTGGTGCTTTCGTGGTATACTATGCTGTGCGGTGCTACGCTTTTGGTAAGCCATACATTGCCTCCTACCACGGTATGGTGGCCAATCACGGTATCGCCTCCCAAAATAGAACTCCCGGAATAGATAATCACATTGTCCTCGATGGTAGGATGCCGCTTGGTTCCGCGCATTTCCTTATTCACCATAATGGCACCCAGGGTCACCCCCTGATAGATTTTTACATTGTTGCCTATTACGGCCGTTTCGCCAATGACAATGCCTGTTCCGTGGTCGATGAAGAAATTCTCGCCAATGGTAGCACCCGGATGTATCTCAATGCCCGTTTTACTATGGGCATATTCCGACATCATACGCGGCAGAAAGGGAACTTTAAGTTTATAGATCACATGCGCCAGGCGGTAAATGGTAATGGCATAGAAGCCCGGATAATACAGAATCACGCTTTCCACCGATTTGGCTGCCGGGTCGAAATCAAGAAAGTGGCGGGCATCGGCCATCAGGTTGCCGTAAATACCGGGAATCTGGTTAAAAAAATCGCAGGTGATGTCCGCAATAGGACGACCCAGGGTATTTTCCTGCGGACCGAGCAAATCGCGAAAATCAATCTGAAGCTGAGCCAGGTTCAATTCGATCTGGGGCAGGGTGCATTTTCGGTCGAGCTTGAAGGGAAAGAGAAAATTGATCAGATTCTCGGTAAAATTATGGGCTTTGATCATAGAGGGCACATCCTTGCGGAAGTCCTTATAGCAATCGAATAAAAATTCGGCGAATTGATTTGAATTTTCCATATACACAATGAATTATGGGGAATAGAAATGCCCTGAAAGCAGAATAAAATACGGGGTGTATTGAACAAGGAAGGTATTCCCGGAGCCTTAACACATATCTACGCCACCGTTCGACAAACCCATTCGACTGGCGAATGCGTAGCTGCTGAAATCCGAATGAGTGGCGTAATAGTTCATACCTGATGCTTGTGTCAGACAAAGATCAGTATTATTATTGAGAATCATTCAAAATAACCCAATTATTTATCGCCGTTGGACAATTTGTTAAAGGAGGTAAGCAGCCCCTTGATAACGGACGAACTGAATCCCTGGTGTTCCATTTCGTTCAAGCCGGAAATGGTCACTCCCTGTGGCGTGGTTACCTTGTCGATTTCGGCCTCGGGATGTGTTCCGTTCTCCAGCAACAACTGGGCAGCTCCTTTAACAATTTGTGAGGCTATGAACTGCGAAATTTCGGCACTGAAACCGATCTCAATCCCTCCCTGGGTAGCCGCCCGGATAAAACGCAGCGCAAAAGCAATACCACAGGCTCCCAGCACGGTAACCGCATCCAGCTGATCCTCGTGCAATACAATGGTTTTTCCCAAGGCATTAAAAAGGGTGGTAACCACCAGCTCCTGTTCCCTGGTAGTACTCTGAAAACACAGGCAGGTGAGCGATTCCTTGATTTCAATGGCGGTGTTGGGCATAATCCGTATCATGGGGTGTTCTTTCAACACGGCAGCCATTTCGTTCAGGGTTACTCCGGTAACGGTAGAAACCAGGAGTTGCTCCGGTTTCAGGAGGGGTTTTAATTCCTCCAAAACGCTCCTGAAGTGCTGGGGCTTCACCGACACAATAATAATTTCGGCATCCTCAATGGCTTCTGATATCTTGTTTTCGACAACCTGAAAGCCCATTTCAACCAGCTGTTTCGCCCGTGCCAGGCGTTTTTCGCAAACCGTAAGCTGTTGTTTGTTGAAATGGTCGATGGCCAATATACCTTTGGCAATGGAAGTCCCCAGATTTCCCCCGCCTATAATGGTTATTTTTGAGATGTTCATAACAGAATCAGGATTATTTAAGCCGTAATGGCAGGTAAAAATACAGTAATTTGGGGAGTTTTGGAAACGGAATAATTCTCAGCAACCGAATTAATCAAAAACAAATTAAAATAAACAATAAAAATGCAGTTCAAGTTTTGAAAAAAAAAAAAAACGGATTACTATTGCATTACCTAAATGACTAACGTTAGCAAAAAATATGTAACAATTTAACCATAAGCGAAAAGGCAGTTTTAACCTACACCATCAATCAGCAAAAAATAAGACATCAGAAAATTCCTGTACTGCCCCGCAAGGCAGGGCACACGGGAAATGCAGCCGTGTGGCAACACGCTACATACCCCTCAAAGAAAAACCTTATCCCTCAGTAAAATTGCGAAACCTACGTTGGGATAAGGCTATTAAATAAACATTTAACAATTCAAAATTACTAAAATGAGAAATAAATTCATCACTCTTTTTTATATCAATATTATCATAGTATTAATCTTCCTGATTTCATGTGAGAAAAACTCAGAGCTAAAGCAGCCAACCCCAGACAACAACCTAAAGATTGCCGATAAAATTCCCTCTGGAGTTCGTGTTGTAAATGGGATTTTACGATTTGACAATGAAGACATTGCACATGCTACATTTCTTACCTTGGATCAACTTAATTCCGAATACCTGGATAAGCTCCATGATGATTGCGAAACGCAATCAGACTACGAAGATAAGGTTGACAGGCAAGGCTTTGATGAAGAAACCATACTCAAACTATTTGAACAGGAATTCGGGCATAAAACCATGCGTTCAAAAATCCGAACTGAAGAAGAACGATGGCTGAACTCAAAAAGCCTTAACTTCGATACCCGTCCGGGTTTTATCATTCACGATCCTGTTATTCAATCCCTATTAAACGATGAAGGTGAATACATGATTGGTGATAATATTTACAAAATAGATGGCAATGGGGTTACCTATGGAATTGAGAAGTCAGACTTTAACGCCTTAGATGAACTACGTACAATTTTAAGCATGAAAAAAGAGTTAAAGTACTCAAAACAAGCCTGTTCATCAAACATATTTGTAGCACAGGATAATGGACTCTGTGCCATCATTAAACTCCCGAACACAACCAAAAATTCAGAGCAGTACGAAAAAATCGATGAAGAAGATTTAAAATCCAATACAGACGTTTCGGATAAAAGAGATTTCGACAACAACAACAGGTATCTCTTTGGAAGAGCCACCATCACAAATGTGGTAGGCGTATCGCATTACGTAAAATGCACGGCAGAAAGTTTTAAGTATAAACGTGGCGATAATTGGAAAAAATACAGTGTGAAACAATATGCCCAGGTTGGTGCCCGGGTTTATGCAAAGAATAATGGCTCATGGGAATATTGGCGAACCATTGATGATGCTTCGGAATACAAGGGACAAAGAACTGCCACCGCGAAAGTGAGCACTTATCCAACTCCCATTCGAGTAGCCTCCGGTGGTTTAGTGGGAGGAGTACAATCAGCCGAGCAATCCTTCTTTCAATTTACAAAAACATTCTAAAAAACCGGTAGGCCATGCCATGGCATGGCCTTCTTTACAAATTTTCCGATGAAAAAATGCACTTGGCTCGCCCTATTCTTTTCAGGGGTTTTAATGGGGTGCGAGGAAGAAGTGTTTCTTAAAATTCCCCAAAGCGAAAGAAAACCCATCGTATACTGCATCTATACAACCGATAGCCTTGTCACACTAACCTTAATGCATGATTCAAGCGACCCATACACTAACAATGCCAAAGTGAAGTTATATGCCAGTAACAGTTTTGCCGAAGAGTTACTCAGCCGGGGGGAAGGCAGATACAGTGCATCTTCAACCCGAATTCAATTGGCAACAAGCTATTCATTAGAAATCAACACAGCCGATTACAGCACCATAACTGCCACAGATACCAGCCCAAACAGGGTTCCCATCATTTCCGCAACCCACCGCGACAGCACCGGATTGGATCATTTCAACTCCACCCTGGCAGATTTTACAATTACCTTTAAAGACCTTCCTCAACAGGAAAACTACTACGAGGTTTTTATCAGTCAGACTATCGATACAAGCCAACTAATCCTGATTGATACTACCCTTTCCGACCTGTATATTGAGGGAGAAAACCTAAGAGAAACCCAGAAAAAGGAAATGTCCTTTAAGTTACTTTCATTGCTATCCAAAGATCCATCCATTCAGGCTGAAGGCTTTACGGATTATGCCGGAGCATTTCAGGATCAAAATTTCCTTTTTTTCAACGACCGGCTTTTCGATGGGGAGACCAAAACGCTGAAAATACAATATTACCCCTATTATAATGAACAACTCAACGGCACGCTATATTATTATGCCCCGGAAAGGAACTTTGAAATACATCTTCGCTCGATCAGCAAAAACTATTACCTGTATCGGAAAAGTCAAAAACAATATGTGGACTTAAACAATCAAAACACCATTTGGCGCAATGCAGGCGACTATGTAGACCTATACACCAATATGGATAATGGTTACGGAGTTTTTGCGGGCTACTCAACCTCCATTTATAACCTCAATGTTATACAATCAATTGATTAGTATCCATATGACTCCATGCAATTGCAGAACTATTCTGTCCGTTTCTCTGATAGTTCTAACTTTAACGGCATCCTCTCAGGTTCGTGTCAGCGGATGGGTTCATGACAGCTGCACAGGTGAATCTTTAGTTCATGCCGTTATATTCGATAGCATTTCCCAGCGAAGTACCATTAGTAATAATTACGGTTTTTATTCCCTCCAACTCACGAAACAGCAAAAGGCTAAGCTATTTGTATCTTTCCTGGGGTACCAAACTTTTTCTTGCGATGCTAATCTGCATGCCGACACCCTGATAAACCTACATCTCACTTCCAAACCTGAAGCCATCGAAGAACTCGTTGTATCGGCTGAACGATCCATTCATACACAAGTTCAGATGAGTAGTATCAACCTTTCGAATGCTCAAATACAGCACCTGCCCGAAATCGGTGGAGAAACTGACATTCTGAAGGCATACCAGCTTATGCCAGGGATCATACAAGGAGGCGAAGGAAGCAGCAATATTCTGGTTCGCGGAGGAGAGTCCGATCAGAACCTGATTCTGCTGGATGATGTTCCGTTGTATTATGTAAATCATCTTGGAGGCTTCGTATCGGTGTTTAATTCGGACATGATAAAAGATGCTTCATTGATCAAAGGAGGATTTCCGGCACGTTACGGAAATCGCTTATCCTCCATTATGGATGTTCGCATGAAGGATGGCAATACTCAGGAATGGGCGGGATCTGCAACCCTGGGCATGCTCACCTCACGCCTCAGTCTGGAAGGCCCTCTAAAACCGAATACCACCAGTATGATACTGTCCGTACGCCGGTTCATGTGGGATGTTCTGTACTTACGCCCATTGTCCTATATCCTTTCTGAGGGCAATACCAATATTGGCTATTACTTTTACGATATTAATGCAAAAATTCAACATCGGATTTCATCCAAGAACAGAGTCTATTTAAGTTTTTATCTGGGCGATGATAAAATTTCGACCCGGTTAAAAGAAAAAGAAGCGGTTTCAAAAGCACATGCAAAATTAAAATGGGGAAACATGTTAGGTGCAATTCGCTGGAATCATACTTATCATTCCCGGCTGTTTAGCAACATTACCGTTGCACATACACGCTTCAGGTATTTATCCGAAAACAGCAACAAATTCAGATACGAAGAAGGGTACGAAGAAACCAACAGCAATCTGTATTCCGGCATCCGGGACATTAGCATAAAAATAGATTATGAATACTATCACAATGATCGGTACACAGTTTTATTTGGTGCCGATCAGATCATCCATAACTTCAAACCCGGTGTATCCACATATAGCGAGTCGAAAAATAGTATCTCGTTGATTGACACCACATTCAATAATCAGAAACTATTCTCGTATGAGAATAATGTATACCTCGAAAACCAGCTAAATCTTGGAGACAAGATCAAATTAAATCTGGGCTTGCGCTTTAATGCTTACTATGACCTTAACCACCGGTATTTTTCCGTGGAGCCCCGGATCTCAGGATTGTTTCTGTTACACCCAAATATGAGCCTAAAGTATTCCTATACCCGGGTACAGCAAAACATTCATCAAATCGATTATCCCAATCTGTATTTACCAGGTGCCGATATATGGATTCCTACCATGAATGATATTGTTCCGGAAAAAGCTTCGCAATATGCCATTGGACTGAGTGCAACTTCCCGGAACGACACGTATATATTTGAGATAGAAGGATACTATAAAGCCCTTAAAGATTTAATGTACCTTAAACCAGGAGCCGGCTTTAGCCATGGAATAGGCTGGGAAGACCAGATCGCACAAGGCGGAACCGGCCAGTCATACGGAACCGAACTCCTGGTGCAGCGCAGAGGAAAATTACTGGAAGGCTGGGTAAGCTATTCATACTCTAGGAGTACGCGTAGTTTTGAAGGGGTTAATCAGGGGAAAGCCTTCCCTTTCCAATACGACCGACCTCATTCATTTAATGTACACGCAAGTTACAACGTAAGAAAAAATTTCAGCCTTTCAGCCCTATGGATTTACCAAACCGGCTTACCCATAACCTTACGAAACGGAACACTGGTAAGCCCTGACTTTAACTACCCGGGTGAAGAAAACCGGGTAAATGACCTTAACGTACCCTCGGAGTATGCCTTGTATACCTCCACAAATAGCTTACGCATTGAGAATTACCATCGACTGGATCTAAGCATGCAGCATAAAAAGCAAAAAAAACGAGGCGAACGAATATGGAAATTGAGCATTTACAATGCATACAATCGTATGAATCCGTATTTCTACTTCTGGAAAAGTGTTTCGATAAATGGAAATGAGGAATTACGACTTTACAAAAAAACATTATTCCCCATAATGCCCTCAATAAGTTACACCTTCAACTTCTGAAAATATGTTCTTTTCCAGGAAAACCCTGCTACGGATAATTTTGCCAATTATCCTTCCGTTAGGTACAATTCATGCTACGAATCATAAAAACAAAATGGACATTGAACTTTCAATCTACACGGCTGGTTCCTCCACATCTGTCAACCATCTTTCAGGCCAAGTTAAGGCATCGGAATCCATATCACCAGTTGCAAGTGGCATGCTTCTATTTACCTATAAAACTGGGAGTCGGCATGGCATAACCACCGGAATAAACCTGTATAAAACCAATTGGGGTTTTCGATACCTTTTGGAGAAACAGCAATACCATTTACCCTTTGATATTTCGATTCCAGAGTACAATCCGGTTTGGGCAGTTAATCTTCCATTATTTTATACCTGCACCATTCCAGTTTCAGAAAAAATTCGTTGCAGTGCCGAATTAGGAGCATTTATTACCTATCCATTGCAGGTTGAAACCTCCAACTCCTCGAGTGGCTACACCAGTAGCGAGCAACAGCACATTTACCTGAATGTTGAATACACTCCGGTATCAGTAACCGGGGGCATCTATACGGGATTTTCAGTAATCTATGCACTCAAACGGAATGCCCTGAAATTAGGCATATTTGCCAACATCCCACTGCAGAAACAAAGAATCGGATCCTACGTATTTTTTCCGGAAAATCCGGAATTCTTTTCCACGGGGAATATTGAAAGTGGCTCGGGTTTACTGGGTATAAAGCTGGGGTTTGTTTTTACGGGAGCAAAGAAGTAGTCTTCTGCAAAAACGCTGCATTGAAACCCGAACTAAAACGAACAATAAAAACACAGCCCAGATTTTGAAAAAAACGTATTATCATTGCATTACCTAAAGGACTAACGTTAGAAAAAAATATGTAATTATTTAATCCCAAGCAAAAAGGCAGTTTTAACCAACACCACCAATAAGTAAAAATAAGGCAACAGAAAATTCCTGTACTGCCCCCCAAGGCGGGACACACGGGAGATGTAGCTGTGTGGCAACGGGCTACATACCCCTCCAAAGAAAAACCTTATCCAGCAGCAAAATCGCGAAACCTACCTTGGGATTAGGCTATTAATTTTCCATTTAACAAGTCAATGATAATAACTATGACGAAATATTTAAAATCAGCTTCCATTTTGACTTTACCATTTGTTGGCCGGCAATACTTGAAAAAATGCGGTCTTTGTCAGAGAAAGTGGCAAGATTGGTACATGGATTGGGCAAAAGTAGATGGCTGTGCAAGAATGAACTATTACTGTGTAGGTAATCCGGGAAGTGTTTTTGAAAACTGTGATTCCGATTCAGGTTCCAATAAGAAGAACGTGGATAAAATATTAGGATATATTGCAGGAGCTGGATGTGCAGTTAACTGCTGGTGGATAAGAGGAACCTATTACTATAAGGATGGTGGTTATACAAAAGAGTGGTATCACGAATTCGATTAAGAACAATCCGGCTGAAAGAAATCTTTCTCAGCCGGCTTTTACTTTTATGAAAGTTGTATTCCTGTTAACCCAGTTATGGTTAATACTAAGCTCCTGCTCACACGAGGAGGTTATTGACCCCGGGGCTTTGGACTTAAAGCAGCAGCTGGTGGTGTATTCCATACTTACCCCTGGCGATAGTTGCTATGTGTATGTGGGCAAAACATTCCTGTCAACCGATCATGCCGACAGTTACTCTAATCATGGGGTATATAATGCAAAGGTTATACTGGCCAACTCCGAAGGAAGGTCAATCAACCTGTTGCAAGCCAGCCCCAAGCAATCCATCTATTGTTGCAGCCAGAATACATTCCCAATTCTGCCGGGGGCACAGTATAGGCTGGTAATCATGGCCGAGGGTTTCCCAACATTGAATGCTTCCACCCTTGTACCTGCCGAACCAACAACATTCACGCATATCGGTCAGCAAAACGTAGTGATCCCCGAAGATAATTACGAAGTAGAAGCGATCGAGATAAACTGCTATTGGCTCCTAGCAACAACTTCTGAACTCGGAACCTTCGTTACTACTTCGGTAGTTGAAGAATACACCGATAGTTCAGGAAGTTATCAAGATTCGTCATTTCATGATTTTTCCTGTGGCGATATCACCCAAACGGGAAACGAATATTCCGTTTCCTTCCAAACTCCTTATTATCGGTATTCGGAGGTAATTACCGAATGTTCCTTTCCATCCCATCATTGCGAGGTAATCTCAAGTACCCTGCTTAGTGAGTTGCGAAGCATAACTATCTACCTCACCACAACCGATGAACACCTAAATAAGTTTTTGCAAGCTGCCAACCTGTATTCAGACATTTGGTTTACCAGCGATAGTTTTCTCGACCAGTTTCGAGGTATCCTTCCGGAATACACCAATATTGAAAACGGCGTTGGGGTGTTTGGAAGTTGTCTTCACCAATCCTATATTTTATACCCAAAATTATGATCCATCGCATTTTGCCTTTCATCATCTTAATTGCCATGAGTTCGTGCTTGGCCTACAAGCCCTTACCCGGAACAACATCCATCAAAAACCCACAACTTACCAGTGCCCGGAATATTAGTATCGTATACAGCCCCGACCCGCTCATCACCCCTGAATCCAACCACAAACTGTATAAAAAAACACAGCGCAAGGAGGTATGGTTTATTCCGGTCCGTGTGGTAAATAACGATACGAGAGCCTTCGTGCCAACCTCAGAAAATATTGAAGTTATTGCGGATTTTGAACGGGCTGATATTGTCGCTCGTGAAGAATACTATCCCCAGATAAAATATAAGGCACTACCCTGTTTCATATGGCTGGGAGCAGGATTGCTGGGTAGTTTTTCTTATTCCACCGAAGGGATAAATTACAAACCATTCAATCCATTTTCGTTACTGTTTCTTCCTGGAGCTTACTATGCAATAAGAAACCACCGATGGAACAAGGAATTAAATCAAGAAACTGAACTGAAGGATGTATTAAACCGCACCCTTGCACCGGGGGAGGTGTTAGAAGGCTATCTATGCATTAGAGCAACCCAGGTTAATCAGCTTACTATTCGTTTAAGACCCTAAACTTATGGTATGAAGACATTGAAAATACTTTTCACATCTATTCAGATGATATTCTTTCATACTGTCTGTTCTGGGCAACTTCAGTACTACAAGGTTGAAGGACACATACAAAACGAACAAACCGGTGTTTTTGTGTCGAAACCCGAAATTTATGTTCCTGACATCAATAAATCCCTGGAGTCCAATAAAGAAGGTTTTTTTCAGATCATGCTCCCTTCCGGTACCCACATACTGATCATCTCTCATAAGGAATATCTTGAAAAAGGGTTTCCGTTACAAATACACAGCGATACAACAGTAACAATCAAACTTACCCCACAACTCCGATCTTATTATATCGACGATGTAACCGTCACGGCTAATCCGTTGAACAAAGTATCCGATCCACATACCGGTTTGGAGCGAATAAATCCGACAACCATAAACCTGGTGCCTGTTATTGGAGGAGAACGAGACATTCTTAAAACACTCCAACATTTACCTGGGGTCAATACCGGAGCTGAAGGGTCGTCAGAAATAATGGTTCGCGGTGGTTCGTCCGCTCAAAATCTTTATCTGCTTGACGAGGCCACTATATATAATCCAAAGCATCTGTTAGGTTTCATCTCAACGTATAACCCTATGACCTTAGGTAGCGTGGATTTTTATAAAGGGGGATTCCCTTCCCGCTATGGAGGGAGGTTATCGTCCATAATCGATGCCAATTCTAAGGCTCCTAATCACAACAAACTTCAGGGTGAATGCAGTGTGGGTACAATCTCATCCAAAGCATATATTCAAATACCGGTTATCCCTGAAAGTTCATCACTTTTTCTCAGTGCGCGCCGAACTTACTTCGATTTGTTGATTTATCCTTTTCAGGATAAAAATTTACGGGAATCCTTGAATTTTCACGATCTGTATGCCAAATATTCCCACAGCATAACCAATGGCTCGTTGCAATTCAGTATTTATCACGATCGCGACAAACAGTATTCCTTGTTTGCCCCCCGTTCCAATCAACTGATCAAAGATGACCTGAGCATTACCAAGCAAAACCTTTTAGCGGGCTTAACCTGGAACCAAAAGTACCAGCGATGGAATACAATTTTTTCTGCCTCCTACATTAAATACGGACTAACCCTTGCCGACAAAAAAGAAAGACCCGACTCTATCGAAACCCTGACAAAAGAATTTAAGTCAGGTATTACCGATCTCAAGTTGAGCAACCGGGCAACCTACCCATTTACGAAACGCAGCCAGCTACAGCTTGGCATGGAATATATCTATCATGGTTTTAACCCGGCAAGCTTTAAGCATACCGATTATGCTTTAGATACCTTAATTGAACGGATTACCCCCTGTTATCAACATGAATTGAGCCTTCATTCCGAAATTACCCACCGTTTGGAACAAGGGCATACCATCTCATTAGGTATTCGAGCAACCGACTATCTTCAGAATGGAAATTCCGACTATTCCATTGAACCTCGTTTGCTGTTCAGCTATCAGGTGCACAAACGGATAGCACTCAAAACTTCGTACACCCGAATGAGCCAATCGGCTCATTTGCTGTGCAATCCAGGACTGGGGCAACCCTTGGATATTTGGATCTCATCATACGAGCAAATTCCCTATGAATTTTCCAATCAATATACCTTAGGTTTATATTCTCAACTCTTTGCGAGTTCGAATTCACTTTTTGCGAGTGTTGAAGGTTACTACAAAACCCTCCATCGGGTGGTGGAATATCGCGACGGTTACAGTTCAAGCAGTTTAACTTCTTTGCAAGGTGGGGCTTTTAATGATATTACAGAAATTATCACCACGGGAGAAGGAATATCTTATGGCATTGAGCATCTGGTGGAGAAGAAAAGTGGAAAACTGAAAGGATGGATCAGTTATACCTTGTCATGGACCAGTTATAGATTCCCCGAATTAAACCATGGAAAACCCTTCGCCCCCCGATACGACAGCCGCCACAATCTTTCCATTATCGGCAGTTATACGCTGAATACCAAATGGGCGGTTGGTTGGAGCTGGAAATATTACACCGGCCAGGCCATTACACTGCCTGAACAAACGTATGTTTTATATTTGCCCTCGCAAATAAATGGTCAAATTCCCGAAATGCCCGAAGAGTACCCACTATATATCCAGGGAGAAAGAAATACGCACCGCATGAAAGACTACCATACATTAAATATCGATGTCAAACGTACCCTGCTTTTTAAGCGAACGACAGCCCTGTTGGAGTTTGGAGTTTACAATGCTTATAACCGGCATAACCCATACTATTACAAATACAGTATCAGTTATAAAGGATCGGATTCGGATCATCAGGGGCTTTATGATGCCGAATTAAAAGCAGTATCTGTATTTCCACTCATCCCCTTCATAAGTTTTAGTTGGAAATTTTAAACAAAAGCCGGGCTATCATTATAGCCCGGCTTTTAGCTCAATGGTAATTGAGTTTGTTAGTTTCTCACAGCCGCAATTCCCGGAAGTACTTTTCCTTCGATATATTCCAGGGATGCACCACCTCCGGTGGAGATGTGGCTCATTTTATCTGCCAACCCGCTTTGGTTCACTGCAGCTACGGAGTCGCCTCCGCCAATAATAGAAATGGCAGAAGAATCAGCAACAGCCTGGCAAACGCCAAAGGTACCTTTTGCAAAGTTGGGCATTTCAAAGCAACCCATCGGGCCGTTCCATAATACGGTTTTAGCTTTGGCAATTTCGGCAGCATAAGCCTTCAGGGTTTCAGGACCAATGTCTAATGCCATCCGGCCTTGGGGAATCTCAACACCAACCAACTGTACATCGGCGGCATTATCAAACTTGTCGGCGGCCAGGTTATCGGTCGGCAACATAAATTTAACCCCTTTGGCTTTGGCAGTGGCCAATATTTCTTTAGCAGTTCCAAGCAGTTCGTCTTCCACCAGCGAGTTGCCAATTTCGTGTCCCTGAGCCTTTAAAAAGGTGTAGGCCATACCTCCACCAATTAAAATGGTATCTACCTTCTTAATGAGCGAAGTTAGTACCTCCAGTTTGCCCGAAACTTTGGCACCACCAACTATGGCTACGAAAGGTTTAACAGGGTTCTCCAGGGTATCGCCCAGGAATTTAATTTCCAGTTCCAGCAGGTAACCGGCCATTTTATCTTTTACAAACTGAGCGATCACTGCGGTAGATGCATGGCTGCGGTGCGCAGTTCCGAAAGCATCGTTCACATACACATCAACGCCCTCGGCCAGCTTCTTGGCAAATCCGGGCATGGCTTCCTTGTCTTTGTCCTCGGCCTTGTAAAAACGCAGGTTTTCCAGTACCAACACTTCCCCGGGTTTCAGGGCAGCCTTGGCAGCCAGCACTTTATCGCCAATGCAGTCGTCAATAAACTTCACATCCTGTCCGAGCAAATTGGCCAGCGGCTTAATGATGTGCTTCAACGAGTATTTCTCCTCAGGCCCCTCTTTCGGACGTCCCAGGTGCGACATCAGGATGGCGGAACCCCCGTCGTTCAGAATTTTTTTAATAGTAGGCAGTGCTCCGACAATACGTGTGTCGTCAGTCACCTCAAAATTAGCGTCGAGCGGTACGTTAAAATCCACGCGAACGATAGCTTTTTTGCCAGAAAAATTATAATTGTCAATTGTTTGCATTGCTATGCTTTTTAAGGATTATAAAAATGAACCCCAAAGGTAGAAAAACTATTTTTATTTACCTTTGGCCTCCCCGGGGTCTTGTCTTATTTTTGTTGGCTTTAAACGCTTCAGGCTCTTCCCGGTCGTTCATCACCCCAAGGCAGGCAGACGCCTAATATCATTGTGCACATGCTATTTACTGATTGCATCGGACAGGAAACTATTAAAACGAAACTCGTCGAATCGGCACGTCTGGGTCGAATTCCCCATGCCCAGCTTTTTTCGGGGCCCGAAGGCTCAGGTACGCTACCATTGGCAATAGCCTATGCACAATACCTGGCCTGTGTGGGATCAAAAACCAACGATGCCTGCGGCACCTGTTCCAGTTGCCAGAAATTTAACAAACTGGCGCACCCCGATCTGCATTTCTCCTTTCCGGTAAATACCTCCAAAAAAATCAGCAAGGATCCCATTAGCGACGATTACCTTAGCGAGTGGCGCGAATTTGTGCTGGACAATCCCTATTTCAGAGCCAATAGCTGGTATCAGTATATAGGCCTGGAAAACAAACAGGGCCTGATTTCAAAAAAAGAAGGCGATGCCATCATGCGAAAACTCAGCCTGAAGAGTTTTGAATCGGATTACAAGTTCATGATTATTTGGTTACCTGAAAAAATGCACAACACCGCCGCCAACCACCTTTTAAAGCTGGTGGAAGAGCCCCCCGAAAAAACCATTTTCCTGATGGTGGCGGAAGAACCCAATCAGGTAATGCTAACCATCAGCTCACGTACCCAACCGGTGCAGCTTAAGCGCATTGAAAAAGAAGCCATGGTGGAAGTGTTGATTAACCGGCACGGGTTACCGCCCGCCGAGGCCAATTCGATCGAGCGCCTTTCGAAGGGCAGCTACATTACCGCCCAGGAACTCATTCAAACTACAGAAGAAACTGCTTTTAACCATACCATGTTCACTCAGGTTATGCGCCTTTGCTGGCAACGAAAATACGTTGAACTGGATGTATGGACCAACGAAATGGCCGACATCGGACGCGAACGGCTTAAAAGTTTTTTCGAATACGCCCTGCGCTTTTCCCGGGAGAACTTTATCAGCAATCTTCACCGGCCCGAACTGGTGTATATGAATGCCGAGGAAAGCTCCTTTTCCGAGAAATTTCACCCCTTTATAAACGGACGAAATATTGTTGCCCTGTACAAGGAGTTTGGCGAGGCAGCAGCCGATATTGAGCGCAACGGATATGCCAAGCTGGTACTGTTTACCATGTGCTTGAAAATTGTAAAGCTCATTCGGAAATAAGCCGCTCAAGAAACCGGCAAAAGCCATTCGGTGCCGTCTGAATGCCGTAATCCGAAGGTTTCAAGGCGTTTAAGCCGTGCCTCTGAGGATCCATTCCGCCGAACTCGATGGAAGCATCTGCCATACCGGTCCAATTGAATTGCTCCTCAATATTCTGCTCCGGCTCAAACAACTCCTGATGAAAAATTGTTAGTTTTGCCACTTAGCATTTTTACGACTGAATTGATGAACGAAGAGAACAACCCTATAAATCTCCCTTTACAGCCCGCACCTAAACAGGAATGCAACTGTAAGGGATCACGCACCCGCGGTACCAAAAAGCTCACTGCCTTTGACTGGTTAAAGGACATTTCGGACGTA